>CAYQRJ010000019.1:0-16155 GCA_964419855.1 uncultured Crocinitomix sp. | reverse complement strand
AAATAATAAAGTTTCATCTTTATAATATATTAAACCTCTCTAATATCCATTAAGTATTATTAACTTTACATAAATTAGATGAGTCATAAAAAAGTACAACATATCGTAGATAAATTTGGTCGTGTACACAATTATTTAAGAATTTCATTGACTGAAAGATGTAATTTAAGGTGCTTTTATTGTATGCCGGAGGAAGGCGTACCCCTTAGGGATAAAGCCAATTTTATGACATCAGAAGAAGTAATTGATATTGCCAAAGTGTTTGTTGAAATGGGTGTAAAAAAAATCCGCTTAACGGGAGGAGAACCATTAATAAAAAAAGACATTGCTCATTTGATGTTAGAATTAGGTCAATTACCTGTTGAATTAACTCTAACAACCAACGCCGTTTTAGTTGATAAATTTATTGATACTTTTAAACAAGCAGGTATTAAATCAATTAACGTAAGTTTAGATTCTTTAGAAGAGAACAACTTTAACCATATCTCAAAACGACAATATTTTTCTCGCATCAAATCTAATATTGATTTATTAATTAATGAAGGTTTCCATGTTAAAATAAATGTTGTTGTTATGCGCCGTCTAAACGAACACGAAATTCCAAATTTTATTGATTGGACAATGACAAAAAACGTTCACATTAGATTTATTGAATTTATGCCCTTTGATGGTAATAAATGGAATTGGGATAAAAAAGTGCCTTATAAAGAAATGATGGATATTGCGACTAATCATTTTGGAGAAAAATATATTGAAAAAATTAAAGACAAAAAAAATGATACTTCAAAAAGTTATCGTTTAAAAAATGCTAGAGGAACATTTGGGATTATTGCTTCAGTAACCAATCCTTTTTGCGATACCTGTAACAGAATAAGATTAACAGCAGACGGTAAACTTAAAAATTGTTTATTTTCTCAATCCGAAACTGATTTGTTAACCAATTGGCGTAAAAAAAGAGACATAAAACAATTAATTATTGAATCTGTTTTAGATAAAAAGAAAGAGCGTGGAGGGGCTACATCCTTTAATAACGATTTTGTAAAAAACATGAAAAATAGATCTATGATAACCATTGGAGGTTAAACACCTTACATATTATCTTATATAAAATAAACTAAAGACAACTTAAAAGCAAGTTTATTACCTTTTAAAATTGAAAAAGCTAAATTGTTATAGATATAATTGTCAAAATAATCCATACTTATAATTTGTGGAGTAGGTTTTAATAAAAAGTTATTATATGTTCTGCCATCTGCTTTTATAAATTTTAAAATGGGTAAAGAGGCACTATAAGTTAATCCTAATTTTTTGGTTAAAGGAACAGTGTTTCCTATAGATAATCTAAAAATAACGCTGGTGGCTTTGTATTCATTATTAACAAATAAATTGGTTCTTGTAGAATCTACAATATCTCGTTTAAATGAAAATAAATTTGAATTATAATATTGTTTTTCTGTTGCTAGGTTAATGTTATCTATATATAATTTAGATTGACCAATGTTTAGGTTAACGCCTAAATATTTTCCAATAGGAGCAATACCATTTTTAAAAAACTTTACTTCAAAATTTAACCCTTGATAACTGGCTTTACTAGTATTTAAAGCTATATTAACAGCGTGGTTTTCATAAACGTTATAAGATGATGAATCAGATCCATAATAAACTGTATCGTAAAAGACAGATTCAAATTTATTAGCAATAACGGCAAAATTATTAAAATTGACACCAGCCGTCAATTGGATTTTATCGTTAATTACTTTACTCACATCAATACCAAATTTATTTGTTATTAGCTTTTTTTTGAAAACATAAGTATTGTTTAGTGTTTCATCTATTTTAGAAATTATGGTATAATCATAACTTTTACCCATATTTAGTAAATATATTGAATGTTCAGAATAAGCTGAAACATTCCATGTGCTTCCTAAAAAACCAGATTGGGCAAAATTAGTGTTAATACAAACCAATTGTATTATAATTAATATAAATAGTTTTTTCATTATTTGGTGCGGTTTAAATTATAAAGAACATTATAAATATATGCTTGCATCACCAATGTTCTTGCTTTAATGTTTACATCTTCAATTTGAGTGTATTCTACTTTATCGGTGTCGGAGTTAATAGATATAGCAAACATTTCAAAGTAATTATGAATAACTAATAAATCGGCAATGGCTATTGGTGCAGTATAAAACAATAAAATACCATATAAATGCATCATGGTAAATTCGTTTCTTGTTTTATATTTTATCAATCCCGAAAATAAAAAATGTTCTGTATTATATTTCTGTTTTATGGGTTGCACTTTGTCGTTTAACGAGCTTATCATTTCAATTTCATCATGTTCAATAATTTCGTTAACCCAATTGTAAAGGATACCAATTTCGTTATATTTTTCAACATCATTAGCTGTTAGCGTTTTAGAATCAACAATTTTAACATCTAAATCTAATTTGTTGTGTTGATTACTGTAAATTTCGTTAACGGCTATTTTTTGTTTTTCTGATTTTACTTTTTTAACATCATCTTTTAAACCGTAATCGGCTAAATAAGGGTCAACAACAACTAGTTTTTTTATGCCTAAGGGTGTTTCATCTTTTTGTTTTTTCTTATTTTGCGCTTCTTCTTCTTCTTTTTCCTCTATTTCTTTTTGAGCAATAAAGTATTCTATTTCAGACTTTATTTTTCCTTTGGTTACTAAATCAGATAAACCAGTTTTGTAATAATCATTATTAGTTAAAGTAGATGTACCTTCTTTTTCTAGTTTTTGAAGCTCTTTTTTTAGTTTTATTTTTCTGTATTTAGATAAATCAGATGATTCAATTTTTGCAATGGAATCTTGTATGTCAAAATCTTTTAATAAAGATTGAATGCTGTCATTGTACGTTTTAAAATTTGTTGCAATTAATTCTTCAGGTTTAATGGTAGAGTAGAGGGCTAATTCTTTTAACATATCTCGCTCATATTTTTTAATGAGTTGGTCTGAAGGGTATTTTTGAGATAAATCATAAATATGTCTGTAAGCAATAACATTGATTTGTTTTTTTGATAATTCTTTTATAAAAACAGCTAATGTATAAAGTTCACCTTCAGTTTTTTTTGGTTTTCTAACCACTTCATTATATCTATGGTGATTTTTATACTTAGCCAAACCGTAAAGTGCCTTTATTTTTGAAAATTCTAAATATTTATTATTTTTAAAAGTTTTTTGTAATAAAAAAGTATTATAAAGGGCATCCACATAATTTCTGTTAGCTAAGTAAATATTTATGCTTTCAAATCGGGCTAGATTTCTAACAGTATAAAAATCTTGTTCTGAAATTTTAAATTTTAAATTTCCTTTTGAGGTTTTTTCTCCAACAGCATCAAATATTGCATCCATTCTTTTTTTGATGTTAGGATGTGTACTTAATTCATCATCAAAATTTTCTTCTTTAGTAATGGGGTTAATGGTGTCAGGAAAAGCTGTACTAGGAATATTTAAAATAGAAGTGTTAAAATAATTGGTGTCAAATTTTATATCCTCAAAAGGAAGGTATGAGTATAACAACACACCCAAAGCTTCATAAACTTCTTCAATATCATATTGTGTATTTAAAAAAAAGTCCACACCTATTTTATCGGCTTCTAACTCATTATCTTTACTGTAGTTGCTTAGTTCATTTAGTCTATCGTTGTATGATAATCCTTTATATTTACCTTTTCCCTTAGCAATAACTTGTTTATCAACATAACTGTTTCTTACATGTTTTTCGGTGTAGTGCGCCACCTCATGACCAATGATAAAAGCTAATTGAGCTTCATTGTCTAATTGAGATAATAATCCTGTAGTTATAAAAATGATACCTTGGTCTGTAGAGAAAGCATTAACGGTATTACTTTTTAACACATAAAATTGTAAGGATTTATATAAGTTTTTTTCACGTCTTAAAACATATTTAGCAACTTTGTTAACGTAATTTGATAATGGCTCGTTAAAAAGCACTTCACCACTTAACAATAATTCATCAATTACAAATCGAGTAGATAAGAAAAAGTCTTTATCTAAATCTTTATTTTGATTTTGGTCAACATCCTGTTGATATTTATCGGTAGATAAAATTAAAAATTCTTGAGGAATTTTACCAGATGATTTTAGTGTTGTAAAATTATTAAAATGGTCTTTTTGAGCAAAATTAATAACATTAAAGCAACAAAAAATAATTAAAAATAAAAGTTGTTTTTTCATGTTTAAATTGTAAAACAACAAATTTAATTTATTTTTTAAAAAAATAAACGTATAATGGCTAAAATTTAAGATCCATATAATATATAAATTAATCAATAAAAAAGGATAAGTCTGCACTAAACCATTTCAGCTAACTCTTTTCCTACTAAACTGCCAATGGCTACTCCCATTCCGCCCAATCTAATACCACAAAAAATATGGTCATCAATTTGTTTTATTATAGGCGATTTTGTTTTACCTACCCCCATGATGCCACTCCAAAAATAATCAATTTCAAAGTGATTATTTGGTAAAATATAATCTTTTAAATAGTTGAATAAATTTTGTTTAATTTGCTCTGTTTGATTAAAATTTATTGTTGTTTCTCCTTTAATATTTAGTTGCCTACCACCACCAAACAATACCCTATTACCTACATTTCTAAAATAATAATAACCCGCATTAAAATGATAAATTCCTTTAAACTTTAAGTTATTGATAGGTTTTGTAATTAAAACTTGTGCCCTTGCAGGTTCAATATTTTCTTGAGGTAAAAACGATTTAGCAAATCCATTAGTGCAAATAAATAGCTTATTAAAATTAATCGAGCCATATTGTGTGTTTACACTTTGTTTATTAATGGCTTTAGCTTCAATTCCATTTAAAATTTTAACACCTTTTTCAATGGCAAGTTTTAATAAATTAGATATCATTAACCCTGTATCAATTTGCCCTTCTGCTTGATGAGAGATTGCATATTTAAACCCGTTAAAATTGGCATTTGAAATGATATTTTTATTAATTTTAAAGGTATGGTCAAAATCTGTAATATGTTTTAGTTTTGTATTCAAATAGTCAATTTTTGATTTACATTTATCAAACAATATTTTGTCTTCAAATAATTCGTAAGAACCTAATTGCTTAAAACCAATTTGTTTTTTACCCAGTAATTGGTTTAAATTTTGTAAGCCTTTCCACCTTTTTTTTACAGTAGCAAACACCTCTTTTTCAGTATTATTTTTTAAATCATTAATTAATTCAGATGGGCTACCTATACAAGCAAAACCTGCGTTTTTACTACTTGCTCCTGTTGGTAAATAGCCTTGTTCAATAATTAATATGTTTTTTTTAGGATATTTGTTTTTTAAATAAATAGATGTTGATAAACCAACTATTCCTGAGCCAATAATTAAAAAATCAATATGCTGAATAAAAGTTTCTTTTTCCCAATAACTTAACTGTTCAAATTGTAACATTTGTTTTTTTTATAAAATTAGATAAAACAATCTTAAATTACAATAACTTGCAGTTAAATTTATTGTAACTAATCTCAAAAAACACCGTTTTAATATAAGAATAAGACAACTGATTTTTTATCGGTATGGTTTATGTATGTTTAAAAATCATCAAATTAATCCTAAAAATGACTAAAAACTCGGTTTTTTTTAAGATATTTGTAAGAATACGTGAAAATGAAATTGATGGTTGTAGTGGTATAACTGCGTAATGAATTGATAGAGTGAACGTTTATAAGATTGATTTGTATAAAATATAAATGAAAAAGATTTTATTTATCATATTACTTTTAGTTGCAGGAAACTTGTATGCACAAGATCCTGTAGTGGTGTTTTACATCAAAGCTAGAAATGAAACCACCCATAAAACTTTACCAGGTGTAACCATTGAAATTTATCAAGATGGTAAAAAAATTCAGACATCAACAACTAATTCTAAAGGTAAAGTTAATGATGTTGAAGTGCCAGTGGGGCATGTTTATCAAATCAAGTTTAAAAAGCAAGGATTTGTTACTAAAATGGCTCAAATTGATGCCAGATATGATACCCCTGAAGACTTAGAATATGTTACTGGACAAACTATGGAAGTAAGTCTATTTGAATCGGTTGAAGGTGTTGATTTTTCTTTTTTAGAAACCACCCCAATGATTACTTTTGAATTTACTCCAGATGGCTATCAATTTGAATATGACGTATCATATACCAAGCAAATGCTTAAAAAAATTGAAGACCTTAAAAAGAAAATTGAAGAGAAAAAAGAAGAACTTGAAAAAGAAGAAGCTGAACGAGCAAAAACAGAAGCGGATTTTAACGCCTATGTAAAAGCGGGAGATAATGCCGTGAGTAAAAAGAATTATCAAACCGCAGTTGAGCAATATGATTTAGCACTAGCTTTAAAAACAGATGCTACTGTTCAAGCCAAAAGAGATGCTGCCCAAAAAGAATTAGATAACCTAGCCGCTCAGCAACAAAAAGAACAAGAATATCAAGCTAAAATGGGAGAGGCTAAAACAGCTCTTGACGCTAAAGATTATCAAAAAGCTATTGATTTATACACTCAAGCCAGTAAAATAAAAACTGATGAGCAAGAACCAAAAACTCAAATTGCTAAAATTCAACAACTTTTAGCAGAACAAAAAGCACAAAAAGATAAATTTGACCAATTAGTAGCAGATGGTGACAATGCTATGACATCTGAAAAATATGATGACGCCATTAATAAATATACAGAAGCTTTAGGTTTATTTAATGATGATGCCGTTAAAACTAAATTAGAAAATGCCAAAAAAGCCAAAACTGACAAAGAAAATGAAGCCAAAGCTGAAGCCGAAAAGAAAGCCAAATTTGATGCTTTAGTGCAATCGGCAGATAATTTATTTACAGCAGAGGATTTTAATAAAGCTAAAGAAAAATACTTAGAAGCTCAAAGTTATTATCCAAATGACAATCACGTAAAATCTAAATTGGCAGAGGTTGACCAAAAAATAGCCGAACAAAAAGCGAAAGAGGAAGAGGCTAAAAAGAAAGAGGAAGAATATCAAGCCTTAATGGCAAATGCAAAATCGGCTTTTGATGCTAAAGATTACCAAAAAGCATTAGATTTATATACTCAAGCATCTAACAAAAAAACTACAGCTGACGAGCCTAAAGCAATGATTAAACAAATTAATCAATTGTTAGCAGACCAAGCCGCTAAAGAAGAGGAGTTTAATAATTTGGTTAAAGAAGGAGATGTGGCAAAGCAATCAGAACTATATGATGATGCTATAATGAAATACAATAAAGCCTTAGACATTAAAAAAGATGCTGAGGTTGAGGCGAAAAAAGCTGAGGCAGTAAAACTTAAACAAGAAAAAATTGATGCAGAAAATAAAGCCAATGAGTTAGAAGCAAATTATAAATCGGCAATTGATGCTGCCGATAAAGCTTATGATAATGAAGATTGGCAAGCTGCTATTCAAAAATATAATGAGGCCTTAGGATTAAAACCAGGCGAAAGTCATCCAACTAATAGAATAGCTGACATTAATCAAAAAATAGCCGACCAAAAAGCCAAAGAGGAGGAAGCAAAAGCCAAACAAAAAAAATATGACGATTTAATTGCTGAAGCCGACAATTTATTTAAGGCAGATAAATTAAATGATGCTAAAGCTAAATATATTGAAGCCTCAAAAGTTTTTCCATCTGAAGATAAACCTAAAAATAAAATATCGGAGATTAATAACTTATTAACCCAACGTGAGGCTCAAGCAAAAAAAGACGCTGAATATGATGCTGCTATGACCAAAGCCAACGCCTTTTTTACCGATAAAAAATATCAAGAGGCATTAACCGAATATAACAAAGCTTTAGGTGTTTATCCCGAAAAACAAGAACCACAAGACCAAATTAATAAAATTAATACCATTTTAGCCAATCAAAAATCTGCCGAGCAAAGAGAAAAAGATTATCAAGCTAAAATGAAAGAAGGAAATGATTTTTTAGCATCAAATAATTTAACCAATGCACTAAGCGCATTTAATGAGGCTCTGTCTTTAAAAGAAGGAGATGCTGCCGCTCAAGCTAAAATTGATGAGGTGAATGCAAAAATTAAAGCCGAACAAGAGGCGGCTGAGTTAAAAAAGCAAATTGATGAGTTAATTAAAAAAGGTAATGCCGCATTTGATGTAAAAGATTATCAAAAAGCTAAAGCCAATTACCAAAAAGCTGTTGATTTAAAAAATGGAGATGCCGTTTTAGAACAAAAAATTAAAGACATTGATGCCCTTATTGCTCAAAGTCAATCGCAAGCAGAACAACAAGCAAAATTTGATGAAGCCATTAAACAAGCTGATGATTTTTATAGCGCCAATGAATATAAAAAAGCCCTTGAAAAATATGAGTTAGCAAAATCTATTATGCCATCTCAACACGCTGAAGAAAGAATTTTAGACATCAATAAAAAATTAGCCGATTTAGAAAAACAACAAGCGTTAGAAAAAGAGTACAATAATTTAATCACAAAAGCACAAGGTTTTGAATCGGCTGAAGATTGGCAAAAAGCTTTAGACACTTATAAAGAAGCATATAATAAAAAACAAACAGCAGCTATTAATACAAAAATTGGCGAAATTCAAACTAAAATTGATGAGTTAAATCAAAATAAATCTAAAGAGGAAAATTATAAAGCCAAAATTGCTTTAGCTGATGCCAAATTTATTGATAAAGATTGGTTGCAAGCCATAGAGTATTATGAACAAGCTAAATCTATTGACAATTCAAAACCGTACCCTGACGAGCAAATAGCAAAAGCACAACAAAACATTGTTGATGAAAAAAATGCTGCAAAAAATCAAGAATATGGAGAATATATAGCAAAAGCTGATGGTTATTTTACGACTAAAGACTACGACCAAGCCGTAGCTTATTACAAAAAAGCATTGGGGGTAAAAGAAAATGAGCAACATCCAAAAGATAGACTTGCCGAAATTGAAAAAATAAGAAATCAACAAAATCAAATTGAAGATGTTGAAAATAAAAAAGAACAAGAGTATAAAACATTGGTTAAAGAAGCCGACCAACTATTTTTCGCTAATGATTACAATAAAGCGTTAGAAAAATATTTAAAAGCTCAAAACATTAAACCAACAGACGGCTATGTGATTAAAAAAATTGATGCCGTTAATAAAGCTTTAGCTGATGAAGCGGCAGAAAAAGCCAAAAGAGAACAATATAAAAAATTAGTAGCTGAAGCTGATGCCTTGTTTACAGCACAACAGTGGAAAGACGCCAAAGCCAAATATGAATCATCTTTAGACTTATATCCTTCAGAACAATACCCTAGAGACCAAATTGTATTGTGCGATAATAAAATGAAAAGCGATTCTAGTAATGAGGTTAATGCCGCTTATCAAAAATTAATTGATAAAGCCCAAGAGTATTATGACAAACAAAATTACGAAAAAGCACTTGGTTTATATGAAAGAGCAAGGGGAATAAACAAAAATGATGATTTGCCACCAAGAAGAATTGATGAGATTAATCAAATACTTAAAAATAAAAAAATTGAGGACGACTATCAAGCCCTTATTCAAAAAGCCGATAATTTATTTGAAACTCAAAAATGGAAAGAGGCAAGACCAATTTATCAACAAGCCTATAAAGTTAAAAACGATACCTATCCACAAGATCAAATTGCTAAAATTGATGCTAAACTAGGAGGTTTTAATAAAGAGCAATACGACAAAATGATTGCTAAAGCTGATGAGTATTTTACCAAAGCTAATTACGAAAAATCTAAAAGTTTATACGAAAGAGCCATTAAATTTCAACCCACTTGGAATAATTCTTATCCTAATGCTCAAATTAAAAAAATTAATGGCATTTTACATCCGCCTAAAGCCAAGCAAAACGAAATGAGAAATTTGGGCGAAAAAGTGGTTGGTTTATCTGAAGAGGATATGGAAAAGATGTTAATGGATGATGAAGATACAAGAGAAGCAATTACCTCTGATGCTGTTGTTAATTATAAAGATGATGTTACTAACATCAAACACGATTGGGCAGATAGAGAAGATAAAGCTACTGTAAAAGCCAAAGAAACTACAGACCAAATGGAGGTAGATACACGTGAAATAGCGTATGAAGGTGAAATGGAAAGAGAAAAATCTGAACAAGCTGTAATAAAAATGACAGAAGAATATGTAGGGACATCTCGTGAAGAAGCCATTTATAACGAACACGTTATGTTTAGACAAAAGGAAGTGATTACCAATATAACTGATGAAATTTCGGAAGTGGAATATAATGCTGAAGTTCAACGGCAAGAATATGAAGCAGAGGTGGTGAATATTCAAACAGATGTTAATACCGAAAATCAAATGAACTCTAACGACCAATATAATGGCGTTTATACCACAAAAAAATATGTTGAAACCGAAAAAGAAAAACACGTTACTGCCGACCCAAATATGGATGTAGATAGAAAAAATATGGAAGTTTACGTCATTGATATGAAGGTGAAAAACACTAATGAAAGAACCAAAGATGCTTGGAAACAAGAAGACTATAATTATCAAACAAAAAGCGAAATTGTGGTAATGAAAGATGAACAACGAAATTATATGGTTGGTGCAGATTTAGACCGTCAATCAATGGAAGATAAAGTAGTTGAAATTGAAGAAGAAAATACTGCATATTCTACCGAAATAGCCAACAAACAAGCAGATGAAAATTTTAACACTAAAGAATATACTAATCAGGTTGTAAATGAAATTATAGTGAACAATATGGCGAGTGATGCCCCACGTCAAGAAATGGAAGTTATCAAAACAGAAATAGTTGATGATATCAATAAAACACAAGATGAGTTTGTGGTTAACCAAGAAGCTAACACTAATTCAACCAAAGATTATGTTGATGAAAATGTAGAACAGCAAACCGAAATTTATACCCAAAAAGAAAAAGAGCGTCAAGGATATGAAGAAAAAGTAGTAGAGTTTCAAGATGAGGTACATACAACTCAAAAAAATTTAACTGGCGAAAATCAAGATCAATCTTTTAACACTAAAGAATATATTGAAAATAAAAAAGATGAAACAGCTAACGCTACTAAAGAAGGAGAACTTTCTACCATTAAAAACCAAGATAAAGTTAACGAAACGGCTGATGATTTAAAAAACAGACAAGTTGTTGATGCAGAAAATAATCAAGAAAAAGTCAATTCAACAGAAGACTATTTAACCGATATGAAAGATGAAATTGACACGCCTAAAGAAAAAGTATATGTAAAAAATGAATTGGGAGAAAAATATCCTGCAGGTGTAACAGAAGAAATCTATCAAACTAAAGACAGTAGAGGATTACTACAAGCTTATACTGTTAGACGTATTGTTGTAATTCAAGGGCAAGGATTTGTGTATGAAAAAACCAAAACAAGATATGGCACAACCTACACAAAAGACGGTGAGCCAATTACCGAAACCCAATGGAATGAAGAAACCGATAATGCTAATTTAGTCAGAAACTAATGAAAACTCTATTGTTGTTATTTGTTGTATTTTCATTATCTCACAACAGTTTTTCTTGTTCAAATTTACTTCCAATAGACTCAACTGAAACCGAAACAGAATTTAATCAACGGCAATACAAAAAAATGATTACCCAAGCCGATAAGTATTTTGACGAAAAAAAATATGATAAGGCAAAAAAACTATACAATAGAGCCATTAAATTTCAGCCTAATTATGATAACACCTATGCCAAACAGCAATTAAAACGCATTGAAAATATTCACAATTCAATCTACATTAAACGATTTGACAGAACATTTAATGAAGGATTTACAGAGTTTAAAACCTTTATAAAAACTGATAGAAATGGAGATATAATAGCCTATACTTTAGTAAGGGTTATTGTTGAGCAAGGTAGGGCAGATGTTTACGAAAAAAGAGTAACCAGATACGCAACAACTTATATGAAAAATGGAGTTGCCATTACAGAATACCAATGGTCGGAAGGAACAAACAAACCAAACTTAAAACAAAATGAATAAAACAATATTAAAGGTGTTTTTTTTAATTGGATTAATAGCTTGTACATCATCCAAAAATGATAAAGAACAGCTAAGTAACGATAATGAAATCAATAAACAAGAAACAGAACAGCAATTACCCTTACAATTCTATGGCAATACACAAGGAACAACTTATTCTATAATTATTAATGATAAAATTGACATTACTCACACTGAAATTGAAAACATTTTACATCAATTTGATTTAGCATTGAGTTCTTATATCCCTCAATCAATTTTAAGCCGTTTAAATGAAGCACCAGCAGGAAAATTTGTTTACAGAGATACCTTAAATTATTTTAACAGATGCTTAAAACAATCACAATACATTTATCAATTATCTGATGGTGCTTTTGATCCAAGTGTTTACCCCTTAGTTGATGGGTGGGGCTTTATGAAAGACCTTAAAAATGTTCCCGACTCATCTACTGTAGATTCATTATTAAGTTTGGTTGGATTTAAAAACGGTTACCATTTTACATTTAATCCCTCACAATCTGACTCTACACTTGAAAACTCTTACATCATTAAACATACACCAAATGCAAAATTAGATTTTAATGCCATTGCACAAGGGTTGTCGGTTGATGTGATTTATGAAGAATTAGAGAAAAGAGGAGCCAATAACTTTTTTGTTGAAATAGGAGGGGAAATTAGAGTAAAAGGTAAAAATGCTGAAGGACATTTTTGGCGAATAGGTATTGACAAGCCCATTGAAAAATCAACAGCCAATAACAGAGAACTGCAAGAAATAGTTGAAATAAATAACAAAGCCATTGCCACATCAGGGTCTTATCGAAAATTTTATGAAAAAGATGGCATAAAATATTCTCACACTTTAAACCCCAAAACGGGTTACCCTGTTAAACACAGTTTGTTAAGTGTAACCGTTGTGGCAGATAATTGTGCCTTAGCTGATGGGTTAGCCACTGCATTTATGGTAATGGGACCTGAAAAAACTGTTAAATTCATTAAATCTAAAGTAATAGATAATATTGAAGTATATTTAATCTTTAATAATACCAAAGGCAGAATAGAAACTTATCAATCAAAAGGATTTAAACAATTAATACTCTCAGATGAAGACTTTAAATAAAGAAAACATTGATTTTTTAAATCAACTCAAACAAAACAATAACCGAGATTGGTTTTTAGCCAATAAGCCCGTTTACGAAAAAAACAGGCAAAATGTAATTGAATTTGCTGATGAAGTACTAAGCTTACTTAATCAACACGATAATATAGAAACCATTTCAGGTAAAAAATCTTTGTACCGAATTTACAGAGATGTTAGATTCTCTAAAGATAAAACACCTTACAAAACGCATTGGGCGGGTTATTATAAACGTGCTACCAATTTGTTAAGAGGAGGATATTATTTTCATATTGAACCTGGAAATTCATTTGTTGGAGGAGGGTTTTGGAGTCCCAACCCCAAAGATTTAAAACGAATACGAACTAATATTTTAGAATTTGGCAATGAACTTTTAGATATTATTAATTCTAATGAATTTACTACAAATTTTGGAACACTCAAAGGAGAACAACTTAAAACCGCCCCCAAAGGATTTGATAAAAACCATAAATACATCAACTTATTAAGATATAAACAATTTTTGCTTATCAAACCCTTTACAGATAAAGAAGTATTACAAAACAATTTTGCCTTAAAAGTTAATGATACATTTAAAGCTATGCGCCCATTTTTTAATTATATGAGTGAAGCTTTAACCACTAACGAAAACGGAGAGTTAATAGTTTAATTCTTATTTAACAACCACTTTTTTGGTTAAAACAGCATTAGCAGTAGAAATTTTTACAAAGTAAACGCCATGTTGCAAATCGCTTAACATTATTTTATTATTACCAATTACCGATTGATTAATATTTTTAACCACACTACCAGTTATATTGTAAACTGTAATAGATTTAACCAAATTGTAATCATTAAAACTTAAATAAAAAGTACCATTAAAGCTTGGGTTAGGATAAATGCTCACCTTCATTTGTTCAGCTTCATCATCAATACCTAGTTCTGTCCATTTATTTTCCGCATCAGCACCACCCCAAATTAAAGTAGCTAAATAAGGATTATCGATAAAAGGATTTCTATTGCCTTGCGTATTGTAAATCACATCATTTCTGTTGCTTTCATAAGCGTTTACAGGGTCTTCAATGTTCCAAGTAAGTAACAAGTCAACCATATTCAAATCAACACTTACAGGATTACCCACACAAATATTACCAGGCTTACATTGAGTGTTATAGCGCACATACATATACATTAAAATCCTAGCCACATCACCTTTCCACTCGTCACCAGGATACCAATTAGCACCAACTACACCACCATTTCCGCTACTGTTAGCAAACTTTTTATTACCTCTCGTTCCGTTATTTTGAACATCAGCAGGTTTTAAATTATGACAATCAGTACCAGCACCAGCACTACCAGTTGTTAAAGATGGCGTTGCAATAGATTTAGCATAAACATGCTCTCTGTTCCATTCTCCATTATTAGCACCATTACTATTTTTATTTCTACTTCTGTCGTTTGTCACCACACCGTCTGTACCATTTTCCCAACCATAAACTAATAAAACATTATTAGCGTTATTAGGATCTAAATCAGATTGTTTTAAAACTGACCAAACTTGAGAATAGGTGGTAGGATTAGTATGAGTTACAGTAATTTTATTAGCCAGTTCACTTTTTAAAGCCATTCCTGTTAAATTAAAATTAACCCCATTATAATAAGATGGAATTTGTGCAAAACCTATCCCTGTAAACGCTAAAAGATGTAATAAAGTAAGGAGTTTTTTCATAATATATTGTTGTTTGAGTGTTGTAAAGGTACAATTTTTATTAAAGCATTTCAAATTCTGTACCCTTTTTTAAATTGCCTTTAAGTTTCGATTCTAAATTTTTAAAATCAAACAAATCGTGGTCAAGCATATGAGTAGGCGAAATATTTTTTAAAGCAGAAAACATAATTTCCTTACGCTGAGGGTATTTTTCTTCCCACTTACTTAGCATTGCCTTGGTTAATTGACGTTGCATATTAGGTTGCGACCCACATAAATTGCAAGGAATAATAGGATATTTTCTGTATTCAGCCATTTTAATAATGTCTTTCTCTTTAATGTAAGCCAAAGGTCTTAACACCACAAATCTACCATCATTAGTTCGGTATTTAGCAGGCATAGTTTCAATTTTACCAGCAAAAAACAAATTTAAAAAAAATGTTTCCAAAATATCTTCACGGTGGTGTCCTAAACAAATTTTGTTACATCCCAAACGCTCGGCGGCACTGTATAAATTACCACGTCTTAAACGCGAACACAAACTACAAGTTGTTTTACCCTCAGGCGTTTTTTCTTTAACAATACTGTAGGTGTCCTCCTCAATAATTTCAAAATCAACCCCCACCTTGCTTAAATATTCAGGTAAAATATGTTCGGGAAAGCCAGGTTGTTTTTGATCTAAATTAACCGCTACAATTTCAAAATTAAACACACTCGCTTTTTGGATTTGCATTAAAACATCAAGCATAAAATAACTGTCCTTCCCCCCCGACAAACAAACCATCAGCTTGTCGCCTTCCTCAATCATATTAAACTCATTAATGGCATTCCAAACCGTCTTTTTCATCTTACGGTTTAACTTCTCCTCAGCTTTTTCCTCTTCTGTTTTCAATTTGTAAAATTTTAAAATCAACTGCAAAAATACGATTATAATTTTAATATATCCGTATTCATATTACTCAAAATAAGTATTTGGGCGTTTTAACGGTGCTCCATTTTTACTCCATTTCATTCAACCAATAAAATGTAAAGGTTAAAATGTGCTTTTCCGAAAGTTTTCGGAACCGCAATTTTAACCTAACATTTTTTAAGTTTCATTTCAATCTCGTAGCCATTCAGCCCCTAACGTTTGGCTAACTTGCGTTTTAATGCCGTTTATACCTTGTGCCTGTTGCACAAATATATTCAACTTAAATATTGCTATAAAATTAGTCAAAAAAGGTCGTTTTTTCACTAAAAACAGCCTAAAACACTCCTTTGGCTGAGTGATTTTTAGAGTTTATTGCTTTGTGCAAC
>CAYQRJ010000018.1:0-16436 GCA_964419855.1 uncultured Crocinitomix sp. | reverse complement strand
TAAGGATGTCCATATTGTGTTCAATAACAACCAAAGAATGTCCTAATCCAATTAATTGATTAAACGCTAAAAGCAATTTTGAAATGTCGTGAAAATGTAGCCCAGTAGTTGGCTCATCAAACAAAAATAAGGTAGGGGTATTTTTATTAATGCCTTCAATTAAAAAAGAAGCTAATTTAATACGTTGGGCTTCTCCTCCAGACAATGTACTAGAGGATTGACCCAGCTTTAAATATCCTAAACCTAAATCAAACATTGGTTTTATGCGAGCACATATTTTTTGTTCAATGTTATCTTTTGAATTAAAAAAAGTTAAGGCATCTTCAATGGATAATTCTAAAATGTCATAAATAGATTTGCCTTTGTATTCTATTTCTAATGCTTCAGGTTTGTACCGTTTACCTTTGCATTCATCACAAGTAAGTTTTACATCTGCCATAAATTGCATACTTATGGTGGTTTCTCCTTCTCCTTTACAGGTTTCGCATCTGCCACCTGGAACATTGTACGAGAAATAACCAGGTCTTAATCCCCTTATTTTGGAGGCTTGTTGTTTAGCAAATAAATCTCTTATGTAATCAAAAGCTTTAACATAAGTGGCAGGGTTACTTCTAGACGATTTTCCAATGGGGTTTTGGTCAATCATTTCAATATTATAAATATTTGTAATGTCGCCGCTTAATTTTGTAAAGTTGCCAATGGGGTTAAATGATAAACCTAAATATTTTTGTAGAGCGGGTGCAAAAATTTGCTTAATTAATGTTGATTTACCACTACCTGATACACCACTAACACAAACTAAACCGTTAAGAGGAATGTCAACAGTGATGTGTTTAAGATTGTTGCCAAAAGCGTTTTCAATGGTGATTTTATTTTTAAGTTTTCGTCTTTGTTTTGGTACATCAATTTTCAGTTGATGAGTGAGATATTTTGCTGTTAAACTGTTTTTTGCTTTAATTAAATTTTTATATGGTCCAAAAAACACAACTTCTCCTCCATTAATTCCAGCCATTGGTCCAATGTCTAAAATTTGGTCGGCGGCTTTCATGACGTCTTCTTCATGTTCAACAACAATAACCGTATTTCCAATATTTTTTAAATTTTTTAAAATATTAATTAACCTGTCGGTATCTCTAGGATGTAAACCAATTGAAGGCTCATCTAAAATGTACATAGAACCAACTAAGCTACTGCCTAATGAGTTGGCTAAATTGATACGTTGAGATTCTCCTCCTGATAGACTGCCAGATGGTCTATTCAATGATAAGTAGCCTAACCCTACATCTTTTAAGTAGCTTAATCTGTTACTTATTTCTTTAAGTAAGCGTTGTGCAATTTGTTGTTGGTATTTATCTAGTTGGATGTGTTTAAAATAATCGGCAATTTCATTAATAGGCATTAAAAGTAATTGAGTTAAATTTTTGCCATCAATTTTTACATTATTGGTTTCTTTTCGTAATCGGGTACCTTTGCAATCAATACATTTGGTTTTACCTCTATATCTGGCAAGCATTACTCTGTAATGAATTTTGTAGGATTTAGACTCCAAATGTTCAAAAAAATCCCAAATACCTTTAAATTCTTTACAACCGTTCCACAGCATGTCTTTATACTTTTCAGGTAAGTCCATTATGGGTTTATGGATAGGGAATCCAGTTTTATTGGCAGATAAAATGATGGCATTTTTCCATATTCTCATTTTCTCTCCACGCCAAGGCACTACAGCATCATTATATAAAGATTTTGAATCGTCAGGAATTATCAATTTTTCATCTATGCCAATCATAGAACCAAATCCTTCGCAGGTTTTACAAGCACCATAAGGATTGTTAAATGTAAAAAAGTTGATTGATGGTTCAATATACTCAATTCCATTTTCTTCAAATTTATTAGAAAACAATGTTTTTGAATCATCTTTAAGTCTATAAATATAACATTTTCCAAACCCTTCATAAAAAGCTGTTTGAATAGAATCTCCTAAACGAGATTGATAATCCTCATCATTACCTTTGTGTAGTAAACGGTCAACTAAAATGTAGCTTTTGTTTTTTTTGTATTGGCGAGATGTCAGTTCGTCAAGTGCAAATACTTCATCATTAATTAATACTTTAGAGTAGCCTTGCGAAATTAAAACTTCAATTGATTTTTTAATGCTACGTCCATCAGTAATAAGCCAAGGACTTAAAACCATCAATTTTTCATCCTTTTTAAATGAGTTTACAAAATTAATGACATCTGTAACCGTATGTTTTTTTATCTCTTGACCTGTTATAGGCGAATAGGTTTTACCAATTCTAGCAAATAAAACTTTAAGATAATCATAAATTTCAGTTACAGTTCCAACAGTTGACCTTGGGTTGTTAGATATTACTTTTTGTTCTATGGCTACTGCAGGAGAAATGCCTTTGATGTAATCTACATCTGGCTTGTCTAATTTACCTAAAAACTGACGGGCATAAGAGGATAAACTCTCTACATAACGCCTTTGACCCTCAGCAAACAAAGTATGAAAAGCCAAAGAGGATTTTCCAGATCCTGAAAGCCCCGTAATGACAACAAATTGATTATGAGGAATGACAACATCAATATTTTTTAAATTGTGCACCCTTGCCCCTTTTATTTCAATTTTTTGGCTCGACATAAATTTTTTTAACTTTTTTTACAAATATACCCAACCTTTTTTAAAAAGCTTACGTTAGTAGGTTTAGATTAGATGAAATATGTTAAAAAATTTGGCTGTTTCATTTGATTTATATACTTTTAGCGAACTTAAAAAAATAATTGCCTATAAAACAATTTTACTTTAATTAAAAATTAGAACATATTTAAAATTTTTAAAGCTCATTAGTTGAGCTATAAATACTAATTAAAAAGTAAAATTATGGGTGAATTACAATTAAGTGATCAGCAATTGATTAAGCAATATCTTAAAGGTGATGAGAAATCATTTGAAGTATTATTAAACCGAAATAAAGACAGGGTTTTTGGCTATATTATGTCTAAAATTAAAGATGCAGATTTGGCTAATGATATTTTTCAAGATGTTTTTATTAAAGTAATTAGAACTTTAAAAAATGGTAAATATAATGAAGAAGGTAAATTTTTACCTTATGTACTAACCATATCTCATAATTTAATTATAGATTATTTTAGACGCGCTAAAAAGATGCCTACCATTTCCGAAACATCTTCAAAAAGAGAAGATTTTGATATTTTTTCGGTATTAAAATTAACAGACGATACCATTGAAGATGTGTTGATTAAAAATCAAATTGAAAGTGACGTGGTTAATTTGGTACAATACTTACCCAACGACCAAAGAGATGTTTTAGAAAAACGTATTTTTAAGGGAATGAGTTTTAAAGATATAGCTTTGTTAGATGATATTAGCATCAATACTGCTTTAGGTAGAATGAGGTATGCCTTAATTAATTTAAGAAAATTAGTTGAAAAGCATAATGTGTCAATTAGTGCTTAACCGAAAAAAAAAAATAATGGAATTAGCTTTGTTTTGATATGTAGCAGATGAATAAAGATAATTTCAAACTCCCTCATGGGGTTATTAAACTATATAATAAGTACCTTAATAATGATTTACTGTATTTTAACTAAAAAATAATAATATAGTGGTGAATTTTGTGGGTTAATATTATTTTTTTAAAAAAAAACAGACTAAAATTAAAATGAAAAAGATTATATTTGTAAGTGTATTATTAACTTTGAGTTTGTTATCCTGCAACAAAACAAAAAAAGGTGATTGCATAGCAACAGATAATAAAGATTGTATCTGTACTATGGAATATGCTCCTGTTTGTGGTTGTGATGATGTTACTTATTCTAATGCTTGTACAGCCAATTGTGCAGGTGTTAAAATTGTTGCTCAAGGTGAATGTGCAAAATAATATAATTTTATGAAAAAGATTTTAATTTTATCAGCTGTAGCCATTTTTTGTATGTCGCCAAAATGCGATAGAACCAATAAAAATGGAGAACAAGTTTCAACACAAGATTCAATAGCCATTGCTAATCAAGTAAAAGATTCTATTTATAGAACAGATTGTGTTCCTAAACCTAAACAAGATTGTAATTGTATTACAGTGTATGACCCAGTTTGTGGATGTGATGGTAAAACTTATTCTAACGAATGTGCCGCACATTGTGCTAACATTGAAATAGTTGCCAAAGGAGAATGTCCTGATTTGAAAAAGTAAGGTGTTTTTTTGATAGATTTCCAAAATTTAAGTCAATTACTTTTATGTAATGTCTTGTCTTTACTCGAAAAAAGTATAAAATGATGATTGTTCCAAATCACATTAAAATGATTTAATTTTTTTGGTGGCTTTGCTCTATGCTTATCCCAAACAATCAATTGGCAACCCTTTAAATATAAATCATTAATTATTGCTTGGTTTTTTAATTCATTAGAATTTAATGTCCATCCTTTTCTGTGAGCTAAATACAAAAGAGTTGGGTCTGTGTCTCCATTAATGGCAATTAAATCAGCAGGAGAAGAAAAATTTTTAGTAATTTGAGAAAGTTCTAATTGATACTCTTGGTTTGGTTTTTTTCTAAAATCATGTTGCTGATTAAGAATACCTTCTATAACAATTGCTATTAATAGTATAATTCTAAATTTATTAGATTTGATGATACTTAATCCGTAAGCTGAAAAAAGAGCCATCACTGGAACAAAAGGAATAA
Organism: uncultured Crocinitomix sp.; assembly: GCA_964419855.1. Classification (GTDB taxonomy): domain Bacteria; phylum Bacteroidota; class Bacteroidia; order Flavobacteriales_D; family Crocinitomicaceae; genus Putridiphycobacter. The sequence goes on along the minus strand of CAYQRJ010000018.1, from coordinate 11,735 downwards.
TGTAATAACTGTGGTGTACAAAACTTTTACCTCCTTTTAACATTAATATAATTTGTAGAATTGATGCCGAAATAAATAAGAATAAAAGCTTAAAATTACGTTTGTAAATCAATAAAAAAAGTCCCATCAGATAAAAAAAGAAAGCAATAAAAAAGAAAGCATCAGAGTAAAATCTTTTAAGTAAACCATTCCAATCATTTATTAAAAAATGATAGCCTACGGAAATGCTATCTCCCATAAAAAAATAATTAAAACCATAAGTGTTTGTGAGATAGGGAGCCCAATAAAAATACCACCAAATAGTAGGGAATAGTGAAACAATAGAAAAAGATATAAATGTTATTTTTCGTTTTATATTGATTGAATTTTCAAAAATAAAAGGAGTTAAAAAAGCTACAATGACAAATGAAGGTAACTTGCTTAATAATCCCAACGATAAAAAAAATGTATATAAAATGAGATTTAAAAAGTTACCTTTTTCTTTTAAAAAACTAATGCCATAATAAACAGATATGATGACTAAAGAGGTGCTAAACACATCAGGCATAAATTTTCGTGAATGCGCAAACCAAATAGAGGTTAATAATATAATCGTAGCATTAAAAGCAAGCGTTTTGTTAATGTATTTGTAAATTATTTTATAAAAATAAAAACAACCAACTGAGGATGTTATTAAATTAAGTAATCTGCCTTGCCACCAATGCACACCAAAAATTTTATATAATAAAAAAACAATGTAATTCATTATTGGAAACTCACTTCCCATTATTCCACTTAACTCTCCTGCATGGTTAATTCTTGGATAAAGAATGTTAGCATCAACCTCTAAAAAATTACGTGCAATGGCATACCCATCTGCTTGTCGCCAATGGTGGCTATCAAAAATAGGGTAGTTGATGTTAAATAACCTCAAAACAAAAAACAAAAATATCCAAAATCTAATATCAGATAGAATAATTTTATACTTGATATCTTTTAAATGAATATTAATGGTAATGGTTTTAATTAAACAATGGTCAAATTTACAGTTTTAAATAAGAATACACTAAAAACGTAATTAAAAGTTAAAAATTATATTGTATTAGTAAAATATTAGTAATTTTACCCACCCAAATTAAAATAAATTATGGCAAATTATTTACCATTTGAAGAACCAATAAGAATTATTGATGAAGAAATTCAGAAAGTAATTGAAATAGAAACAAATAGTGGTGTAGATTCATCTAAATTAAAAAAAGATTTAGAAAAAAAGAAAAATCAAACCATAAAAGATATTTTTAAAAATTTAACACCTTGGCAAAGGGTTCAATTATCTCGCCACCCAGATAGACCATATACGTTAGATTATATCAATGCCATGACTAATGGAAATTTTGTTGAATTACACGGAGATAGAAATGTAAAGGATGATAAAGCAATGGTTGGTGGGTTTGGAGAGATTGATGGTAAAACTTATATGTTTGTTGGACAACAAAAAGGTGTAAATACTAAAATGCGTCAATTTCGTAATTTTGGAATGCCAAATCCTGAGGGATATAGAAAAGCATTAAGATTATTCAAACTAGCCGAGAAATTTAATAAACCCATTGTAACTTTAATTGATACACCAGGTGCATTTCCGGGTCTTGAAGCTGAAGAAAGAGGTCAAGGTGAAGCCATTGCTAGAAACATCTACGAAATGATGAAACTAAAAGTGCCTGTAATTTGTATTATTATTGGTGAAGGAGCATCTGGAGGAGCTTTAGGTATAGGTGTTGGAGATAGAGTAATTATGCTAGAAAATACGTGGTATTCAGTCATCTCTCCCGAGTCTTGTTCATCTATTTTATGGAGAAGTTGGGATTATAAAGAACAAGCGGCCTCTGCTTTAAAACTAACTTCTGACGACATGAAATCTTTAAAAATAGTAGATGATATTATTAAAGAACCTTTAGGTGGTGCTCATAGAAGCAAAGAAGAGACATTTAATTTAGTAAAAGATAAAATTATTAAAGAAGTTGCTAAATTAGAAAAAATGGATCAAGAAAAACGTAACAAAAAAAGAATTGAAAAATTCTTAAATATGGGCGTTTATAAAGGACGGTAATTTTTATGGTTGGTACAGATTTCCCAAAGATAGAGTTCCAAATGTTTAATTTGGATTTATTAGAGCCTATGGCAATTATTACTGATACTATTTTAGGCTTTTGGAGTATTTTTTTAGGTTATAAAGTGATTAAATTACATAAATCCTTGCCTTTTTATAAGTATTGGGCGTTGTTTTTTATTTTGTTTGGTGCTGGTGCTTTTTGGGGAGGAATTGGGCACACTTTTTTTAACCAAATGGGAATTACAGGGAAAGTACCTTCTTGGGTAATGGGACCTATTTCAATTTACTTTCTTGAAAAAGCCATGATTTCCATTTATTGGGACAAAATAGTAGCAAAAAAATTCCAGTTAATTTCGGATGTAAAATTAGTAGTGGTATTATTGATTTTTGTTTATTTATTAATAACTGTTGGTTATCCTCAAGAAAAAAACACACCGTTTTTGCCCGTAGCCATTAATACAATTATTGGTGTTATTTCAACTGCTGGTATTTTAGGTTTTAAATACACCGAAAAGTTTTCGGTAAAATTTAAGTATTTTTGGCTAGGAGTAATTATCCTTTTACCTACAGCATTTATATTTTTATTAAAAATAAATGTACATCAATGGTTTGATAAAAATGATTTTTCTCACGTCCTTTTTGCAATAGGAATAACCTATTTTTATTTGGGGGTTTCAGGCATTGCTAAAGGATTAAAACCAAATGCAGCATGATATATGAATTTAACGGTTTTAAACCAGTCATTGATGAAAGTGCATATATTCATCCTCAAGCAAATGTTACAGGAAATGTAATAATTGGTAAAGATGTTTACATTGGTCCTTCTGCTGTGTTGAGAGGTGATTGGGGACAAATTATAATAGAAGACGGATGTAATGTTCAAGAAAATTGCACCATACACATGTTTCCAGGGACTACTGTAACATTAAAACAAGGTGCACACATTGGTCATGGAGCTATTATACATGGCGGAACCATTGGCAAAAATTGTCTTGTTGGAATGAATGCCGTTATTATGGATGATGTGGTTTTAGGTGATGAATGTATTGTTGGCGCTTTATCATTTGTGTCCGCAAAATCAGTTTTTGAAAAACGCAGCTTAATTGTAGGAAATCCAGCTAAAAAAATTAAAGAGGTGAGTGATGATATGGTGAAATGGAAAACAATGGGAACAAAATTATATCAAAGTCTTCCTAATCAATGTAAAATTACTTTAAAAGAATGTCAACCATTAAGAGAAATTGAACCCAACAGACCTACACAAGAAAATATGTACAAAACGTGGGAGGAGATTAAGAAAAAATCTTAAAAAATGCTTGAATTAAAAGACCAAATCAACCATTTAATTAAGTTAAATCATCAACCTAAAAAAATCATTTCTGTTGTACCTTCTCAAACCGAATTATTATTTGATTTAGGACTAGATGATGAAGTGGTAGGAATTACAAAGTTTTGCATCCACCCTAACCAGTGGTTTAAATCTAAAACTAGAGTAGGGGGAACAAAAACTTTAAATTTTGATAAAATAAAATCACTTAACCCTGATTTAATTATTGCTAATAAAGAGGAAAATACCCAAGCCGAAATTGAGTTTTTACAACAACATTATAATGTTTACACTAGTGACATTAAAACCTTAGATGACGCCTATAAAATGATGTCGGATGTAGGGAAAATGACAGGGAAAGTTGTAGAATCTGAAATGATTATTAATCAAATAAAAGCTAATTTTAAATACTTGCCTCAATTTAATAAAAAGATACTTTATTTAATATGGAAACAACCCTATATGGCAGCTGGTCAAAATACTTTTATTAATCATTTACTATCTAAAATAGGTTTAATTAATGTGGTTAATGATGAAAAGAGTAGGTACGTTGAGTTGTCTGTTGAGCAAATCAAACAATTAAATCCAGATTTTATTTTTTTAAGTTCAGAGCCTTATCCTTTTAAAGACAAACACATTAAAGAACTTAAAAAAATATCAAATGCCCAACCTGTATTGGTTGATGGTGAAATATTTTCGTGGTACGGGAGCAGACTAAAATATTTTAAACATTATATAAATAATGAATTAGTTCCTCTTTTATTTTAAAAGGTTAATTTATTCAGGACAATTTACATGATGGATAACGGCTTCTTTTTGTCCGTTACCTGGCCAAAGTTTTAATCCTTTTGGTTCAGTAAATCTGTTTTGCTCAGTTAATCCTTGAATTGAATCTACATTAGTATAAATAACCGTTCTTACTTCAATATCATTTTGAGATATCCAAAACCACTTAAAAGAATCTACCTTACCTTTACTTTTAGTCCAACTCCAATCAACATCAGGTGTTCTTAAAGGTGCTCCCCAGCAACCTTCACCAACGTAAATAATACCATTTTCATCATCTCTTTCAAAACCTCCATCATCTTTACCTTTTTTACGTTTAATAGGATAAGTGGTTTTTGTTAAATGAGAATCACATTCTAAAACTAATCTAACTCCATATTTTTCTAATAATGGTATCCAATATTTGTAAATTAATTTTGGTATTCGGTGTTTTAATTTCCATTTAATATGCGGACGACAAGCTCTGTGATATTGAGGTATTTGCCAGTAAAAATTTTGATGCTGTTCTAATGTGCGTTTTAAAAAGGCACGTTGAGATGCAATACTGATTTCAGTATTCAAATTAATAATGTTAACTAAGTTGCCACCTAACTCCACACTGTAAGCATTATTTTTGGCGGGACAATCAAAAAAGTTTACTAAATCTTTATTGCTTAATTCATGATTTCCCCTAGTGGTTATGATTGGAATAATTCTATTGTCAAAATCTTTATAAGTTAACGACCAATCCTCAAACCAAAGTTTCCATCTTTCCTCTGTATCAATATCAGTATAATCACCATCAAACATCACAGCATCAGGAATTAATTTTCCTACCATTTTAAATCCCCATTGGCGTTCTTGTCTCCTTGTTCTAGAATCCCCCCCTCCTATAATTGATAATCTTTTGGTGGGGTCGTTAGGCGTTGTTTTAAACCAGTATCTTTCAGATTGTCCTTCAGAATCAACAATAATAAAGTAGTAAGTTGTTGCTGGCAACAGTTGGTCAAGTCTAACAAAATTGTTATGAAAACCTTTGTAATTGTTACTTACAGTTGGCGTTGTTTTATTGGGGTATGATTTATACTTTGATACCTTAAAATCAGAAGTGCCATAATAAACAATAGGATTGTCGCCACTTAATTGATTCCACCCAATGGTAGCTTGATTAGATCCGTTGTGATTAAACATAACCCTTACAGCATTAACTTTGGCAAAAGAATTGCTAGTAATAAATAATATAAGAGGTAAAAGATATAAAACTATTTTAAATCTTTTTTTTGTTGTAAATTTCATTTTTAATTTATTTAAAATACAAAGGTACATTATTTTTTTGAGTAACAAATTTTAACAATAAAAAGTCAATAAAAATATCTTAAATCATCTTATTGTTTAAATCTAATTAATTAACTTTACGCTAATGATGAAATTAACACTAATATTACTTACTTTTTTTATAACTTTATGTGGTTTATCGTATTCGTATCACGACAATAAAAATGATATTATTGAAGTTAAAAAAGATACCATAGAATATCATTTTGTAAATACTCACGATTTGTTTATTGATAAATGGCATTTATTGCCACAACCCTTATTTTGGAAAGAAGTTATGAAGCTTTCACCAGATTCTTGTGTGTTAAATGTGGCAAGAACCAGACAGATTTTAAGAAAAGAATCGCTTGAAAATTGGGATAAATTAACTGATGAGCAAAAAGAATTAGCCAGAGAAAAATTAAGAGAAGTTTATCATTTAGATTCTGCCGAAAGAATATTTATGACCACTGGTAAAAGTAATTTTTATCAATTTGAATTGGTGTATCCAAGTATAAAACGTGCCATTAAAATTTTTAAAAATAATCAAACAGACCCTTGGTATGCTCAAGCTATTCTTATGATTGAAAGTCCGGGTAAATTAGAAAAATCTGTTTCAGGAGCTTATGGTCCTTTTCAATTAATGAAATCTGTTGCCAGAAAACATGGATTAAGAGTAGATAAATATGTTGATGAACGTAAGGATTTTGATAAATCAGCTTATGGCTCGGCTCATTTGTTACGTACATCTTGTATTCCAGAAGCCAAAAGAATTATGCGTAAATTTGGAGTAGATGTAACTCCCAAAATGGAACATCAGCTTTGGTTTAGGTTATTGGTGTTGCATAACTATCACGCAGGGGCAGGTAATGTTGAAAATGTTTTAACCTACGTAGTAAAACCTAATTGTGGATGTCAATCTGTTATTACTAAAATTTGGCAATCAACTTATGGCAGGTTTGGCAATTCATCTCAAAATTACTCTCAATTGGCATTAGCCTCTCTTTTGGTTTTAGATGAGTTTATTATTAATGAATGCAAAGCAAATTAGAATTATTATAATTGTTGATTATTATATTACATTTGTAAAATGAAAAAGATTTTATCATTCATTTTAACACCATTGTTTTATTTAATTTTCGGATTAATTCTTGTTGTTTTTCATATTGCACAGGTTATAGCTTTAAATATTTTTGGGCATAATGCTCACGATAAAGTGGTGGCAGTTTTAAACTTGTTTTTAATGCGTTCTCAAATAATTTTAGGAACTTCATTTAAGTTTAATAATTTTAAAACTCTTCCAAAAGATAAACCAATTATTATAATGGCTAATCATCAATCAATGTGGGATATTCCTCCTTTAATCTGGAAATTTAGAGCACATCACCCCAAGTTTATTGCAAAAAAAGAATTAACCAAAGGAATTCCTAGTATATCTTATAATTTAAAACACGGTGGTTCTGTTAATATTGATAGAAAAAATCCAGAAGAATCAATTCAAAAAATATCTGAATTTGCTAAGTTTATAAATAAAAACAATTATGCTGTTTGTATTTTTCCAGAAGGAACCCGTTCTAAAGATGGAAAAGTAAAACCATTTAAAATTGGTGGTCTTGCTGCCTTACTTAAAGAAATGCCAAACGCTTTAGTTGTTCCTATTGCCATAAACGGAACAGGTAAAATTGATAATACTGGTAGCTTTTTTATGAATTTAGGAGTAAATGTAACATATACTCAATTACCTGAAAGATATCTTAGTTTAGATGATATAGAAAAAGAACTAAATCAAATAAGATTTGAAATTATTGGGTTGGTGGAGTAAAAATTGTTTAATTTTTTTATATTTGCCTTATTAACCTATCTATGAAAAAATTTATTAATAATTTTGCTACTAATCCTTCAGACACAGAAGACCTTAAACTTTTAAAAAAAATAATACTAATCATTTCTATGGTTTGTATGGTTTCTGGTTTAATTTGGGCTGGAATGTTTTACCTTTTTTTTAGTATGCAACCTGTTGTTTTATTACCAATTTCATTTTTTTTTATAGTTGGTGGGGCTATTATTTTAGCTCATTATTATAAAAAGTATAAGATATTAGTTTTTGCTCAACTATTTTGTATTACGTGGATCGGGGCATTTATTCAATGGAATTTAGGTACAGTTCATCAAAGTGGAGCTGTTTTAGTTTGGACTTTTCTAGGCCCTATTGGAGCCATGCTTTTTTACAGTAAAAAGCAAGCTTATATATGGTATGCAATGTTTTTATTTATTTTGGTTGTAACCGTTATTTATGAACCCTTTTTAAGTGACAATAGGTTTTTAATAACCAAAGATGTAACTAAAATATTTTATATAATGAACATTGGAGTAACTTCAATAATTGTATTATTATCAGTTTTATATTTTTTTAATGGTATAGAAAAGGAAAAAAGAAAAATTAATGTATTATTGAAAAGTGTTTCTCTTAAAAATAAAGAAATTACAGACAGTATTATTTACACTAGTAGAATTCAAAAAGCATTATTGCCAACAATGGAAAATGTTAAAAATGAATTACCTAATTCTTTCATTTATTATAAACCAAAAGATATTGTGTCTGGTGATTTTTATTGGATGTACAATATGGAAAATTATAAAATATTTGCAGTTGCAGATTGTACAGGACATGGAGTGCCAGGAGCAATGGTTTCGGTAATATGTATTGGAGCTCTAAATAGATCAATAAGAGATTATCACCTAATAAAACCTTCTCAAATTTTAAATAAAACAAGAGAGATTGTTATTGCAGAGTTTAAAAAATCAGGAGAAAATGTTTATGATGGTATGGATATAGCTTTGTGTTCGTTAAGAGGGAATAAGTTAGAATTTTCAGGTGCACATAATTCATTATGGTTGATAAGAAATAATGAATTAAAAATTTATAAGGCAGATTCATTATCAATTAGTAATTATCCTTTGCAAGATTCATTTACTAATTATGAAATTGACGTGTTAAAAGGAGACATGTTGTATATTTTTACTGATGGATTGAGAGACCAGTTTGGTGGAGATAAAAACAAACGGTTAAAAATGAGTGGATTTAAAGAGTTAATTTTAAAAATACACCAAATGCCTTTGCAACATCAAAATGATTATTTGGATACCTTTTTAAACAAATGGAAAGGTAATAATGAACAATTAGATGATATTTGTATAATGGGAATTAAAATATAGTCCCATTTTAAAAAAAGTCATTATTTTACACCAAACATTTCATCAAACATTACTTTATTATCATTAATATGATAAGGGATAAAATATTTAGGTATATTATCTTCCTCTATAGTTTTAATTTCAATAGTAATACATTTTAAAGTATCAACATCTGCACTTAATTTTACATCAGACTCATAAGTTAAGGCATAAGCTTTCATTTTTTTATCGGCTACTTCTGTTTCGCAATATTTGGTTAAAGAGTTTAAAACAGTTTCAACAGTAGGTTGATTTTTCTTATCATATTCAAATTCTAATGGATGTACATTGTCAATGGTGTCAATATAAGCCCCAAATGGATAAAACTCTAAAGTGTCAACAATTAATTCTTTGGCATAATCAGCTGAATGATTTAATAATTTTTGTACAATATCTTCCATATTCTTAATTTATGACAAAAATAAGTATTTTAAAACAACATCAATTAAAATTAACTTTTAAATTTGTCCTGCAAAAACAATTAAAATGGCACTCAAAAAGCAATACATTCAATACGATAGAAAAGATTTAAGCAATCAACAATTAAAAGACATTTATTTAGCACTAATTAAGCCAAGACTTATAGAAGAAAAAATGCTTATTCTTTTACGTCAAGGTAAAATATCTAAATGGTTTTCAGGAATGGGACAAGAAGCCATATCGGTAGGTTGCACCTTAGCACTTGAAAAAGATGAATATTTGTTCCCTATGCACCGAAATTTAGGGGTGTTTACAACAAGAGAAATTCCCATGCACCGTTTATTTGCACAGTTTCAAGGTAAATTAATGGGGTTTACAAAAGGTAGAGATCGTTCTTTTCATTTTGGAGCTAAAGATTACCATATAGTTGGTATGATTTCGCATTTAGGACCTCAATTGGCTTTAGGTGATGGTGTTGCTCTTGCTAATAAACTACGCAAAGCAAAAAAAGTAACCATGGCGTTTACAGGAGATGGAGGGGCAAGTGAAGGTGACTTTCATGAAGCCTTAAATGTAGCCTCTGTTTGGGATTTGCCCATTATATTTACAATAGAAAATAACCAATGGGGATTATCAACCCCATCAAAAGAACAATTTAGATGTGAAAGTTTTGTTGATAAAGGAATTGGTTATGGAATGGATGCTTTTCAGGTAGATGGTAATAATATTTTAGAAGTATATCATTCGGTTAAAGAAATTGCAGAATCCATCAGACAAAAACCAAGACCATTTTTGTTAGAATGTGTAAGCTACCGCATGCGTGGACATGAAGAAGCATCAGGTACTAAATACTATCCGCCAGGTCAACAAGATGAATGGGCAAAAAAAGACCCTATTGACAACTTTGAATTGTATTTAAAATCCGAAAAAGTCCTAACTCAAAAAGAAATTGATGAGATAAGAAAGTCAATTAAAAAAGACATACAAGCCGAACTGGAAATTGCTTATGCCGAACCTAAGGTTGAGGTTGATACAAATAAAGAATATGAAGATGTTTATGCACCTTATACACCACAAATAATTAAACCAAAATCAGATAAAAAAACTGAAAAGAGATTGATTGATGCCATTTCTGACGGGTTAAGACAATCAATGCAAAAGTTTGATGATTTAGTGATTATGGGGCAAGATATTGCTGAATATGGTGGCGTTTTTAAAATAACGGAAGGATTTGTAGAGGAATTTGGAAAAGATAGAGTTAGAAATACCCCCATTTGCGAATCTGCCATTGTTGGTGCTGCGTTAGGTTTGTCTATTGCAGGGATGAAAGCGGTAATGGAAATGCAATTTGCCGATTTTGTAACCGTGGGGTTTAATCAAATTGTAAATAATTTAGCCAAATTACATTACCGCTGGGGCGAAAACGCAGATGTGGTAGTAAGAATGCCAACAGGTGGAGGTTCAGCTGCAGGTCCTTTCCATTCTCAGTCAAATGAAGCTTGGTTTACACATACTCCTGGATTAAAAGTAGTTTATCCATCAAGTCCAAGTGAAGCAAAAGGTTTGTTAACCGCAGCCATAGAAGACCCAAATCCTGTTATCTTTTTTGAACACAAAAACCTTTATCGCAGTATTAGAGAAGAGGTGAGTGATGATTATTACACTTTAGAAATTGGTAAAGCCAATTTAGTTAAACAAGGTCAAAAAGCATCTGTAATTACTTACGGAATGGGGGTGCATTGGGCAAAAGAAATAGTTGAAAAACATCAGTTAGATGTGGATATTTTAGATTTAAGAACTTTGTTGCCTTTAGATATGGATGCCATTTATGAAACCGCTAAAAAAACAGGTAGGGTAATCATTTTGCATGAGGATTGCTTAACAGGTGGAATTGGTGGTGAAATATCAGCTAGAATAACCGAAAATTGCTTTGAATATTTGGACGCACCTATAATGAGAGAAGGGAGTTTAGATACACCTGTGCCATTTGATGAAGCATTAGAAAAAAACTTTATGCCTAAAGAGCGTTTTGAGGAAAAATTATTGAAATTGATAAATTATTAATGGTCTATCAAATAAAGAATAGACAATTTAATATTTTTCTTAGCTGACAATTTTTAGTCAATTAAAGGTTTTTATTTAATCTTATTTAGTATATTTGCTAACAAATAAGATATATATGATTAAAAATATTTCTAAAACGCAAGTCATTAATAGATTAAAGTTTGAAAATCCTTGGTGGATAACAGGACACATTGAAGAGGATTATAATGAAATGCCAAGAAGATTATATTTTGACATGTTTAAACCGCTTGTTTATGAAAAAGAAGTGAGGAGAGCGGTAGTTTTAATGGGGCCAAGAAGGGTTGGAAAGACAGTTATGCTTTTTCATTTGGTTGAAGATATGATATCTAATGGCGTTAATCCAAAAAAAATAATTTTTATTACAATTGAAAATCCTATTTATAACAATATTTCGTTAGAGCAGCTTTTCTTGTATGCTAAAGAGGCAACGGGACTTGAAGATAAACAGGGTTGGTGTGTTATTTTTGACGAAATACAATATTGTCGTGATTGGGAAATACA
>CAYQRJ010000017.1:0-16911 GCA_964419855.1 uncultured Crocinitomix sp. | reverse complement strand
CCGTCCTAAACGTTTTTTGGAATAATACCTAAAGTCTTTATTTTATTTAAAATTACAGCATTTATTTTTATTAGGGGAATTGGGTCAATTAGTCAGTTCTCCATCTGTTGGCGAACAGAGAGTATTGATTTTATTTTTTTGAATTAAAAAATAAAATCGTATCAAATTGTCAGTTCGAGTGTTCCGATAACTATCGGAATGTATCGAGAACAGGCTATACGGAGACATCCCCCCCCCCTATGTTCTCGATACAATTTCACTATCAATCATTAAATAAACTTAAAGTTTTTACCAGGATAATAAGCCATTTGCCCTAATTCCTCTTCTATTCTTAATAATTGGTTGTATTTACAAATTCTATCAGTTCTTGAAGCCGACCCCGTTTTAATTTGCCCTGTATTAAGTGCTACAGCTAAATCGGCAATGGTGGTGTCTTCTGTTTCTCCAGAACGGTGACTCATTACAGAAGTATAACTATTTTTAGTTGCCATATTAACCGCATCAATGGTTTCGGATAAAGTCCCAATTTGATTTACTTTAATTAAAATTGAATTAGCAATTCCTTCATTAATTCCCTTGGCTAATCTCTCGGTATTAGTTACAAATAAATCATCTCCAACTAATTGTGTATTATGAGATAATGCTTCTGTCATCAATTTCCACCCAGACCAATCATCTTCATCTAGTCCATCTTCAATAGAAATAATTGGATATTTACTGCGCCACTCTTTCCAAAAGTCAACCATTTGAGCGGCAGTTCTTTCATCTCCTGTAGATTCAAAGATGTATTTTTTTGTGTCTTTATCATAAAATTCAGAGGCGGCAGCATCTAAAGCAATATACACATCTTCACCAGCTTTATACCCAGCTTTTTCAATGGCTTTAAGTACATATTCAATGGCTTCTTCATTAGAACCTAAATTAGGAGCAAATCCACCTTCATCACCAACATTAGTATTGTGACCTTCTGCTTTTAAAACTGCTTTTAAGTTATGAAATATTTCAGTTCCCATTCTTAAACCATCAGAAAAAGATTCAGCTCCAAATGGCATCACCATAAATTCCTGAATATCAATTTTGTTATCGGCATGTGAACCTCCATTTAAAATATTCATCATAGGAACAGGTAGGGTATTAGCCCCTACTCCACCAATATATCTGTATAAAGGTTGTCCACAAGTATCGGCAGCGGCTTTTGCTATGGCTAAAGACACCCCTAAAATAGCATTAGCACCTAACTTACTTTTATTTAATGTTCCGTCAATGCTTCTCATATAGTTGTCAAGTGCAGACTGATCCATAATATATTGACCATTTAAGGCTTCATTTAAAATGGTATTTACATTGTTAACGGCACTCAAAACACCTTTTCCCATAAATACATTTTTATCACCATCTCTTAACTCAACTGCTTCATGAATACCAGTTGATGCACCAGAAGGCACAGCTGCTCTTCCCATTATTCCGTTACGAGTATAAACATCTACTTCTAAAGTAGGGTTACCTCTTGAATCTAAAATTTGTCTTGCAACAATATTTGCTATATAACTCATTGTTTTATGTTTTAGCCCGATAAATCGGATTTATTTTTTCATGTTATTAATAAACTGATCAAACAGATATCTTGAATCGTGTGGACCAGAAGAAGCCTCTGGATGGTATTGAACAGAAAATACTTGTTTATTTTTTAATTCAATTCCCGCCACCGTATTATCATTAAGATGAATATGTGTCATTTCAATATTATCATTGGCATTAATTGAAGCTTTACTAACAACAAACCCATGATTTTGAGTAGTTATTTCGCCTTTACCCGTTTTTAAATTTTTAATAGGATGATTAACTCCTCTATGCCCATTGTGCATTTTTTCAGTTTTTAAACCTTGACTTAAAGCTAAAACCTGATGACCTAAACATATTCCAAAAATAGGTATTCCACTATCCACCATTTCAGCTACATTTTTAATAACTTGAGGTAATGCAGATGGATCTCCTGGACCGTTAGACAACATAATGCCATCCATATTAAATTTTTTCATTTCATTTAAAGATGTATCCATTGGAAAAACTTTAACTTGACACCCTCTTTCTACTAGCTGGTTAATAATACTCAACTTCACACCCAAATCCAATAAAGCTACTTTTAAAGGTGCGTCATCATCACCAACAATGTATGGTTTTTTAGTTGATACTTTAGATGATAATTCTAGTCCTTCCATTGAAGGTATTTTAGATACCCTATCTTTTAATTGGTCAACATCTAAAATTTCAGAAGAAATAATAGCGTTTTGAGCTCCTCTATCTCTAATAATTCTAACTAATGCACGTGTATCAATATCTGATATTCCAACCACATTATCTCTTTCCATAAAATGCTGTAAAGAATCGTTAGCAGATGGACGAGAAAATGTATTTGAAAATTTTTTAACAATTAAACCTGCAATTTTCATTGACTCAGATTCACTTTCGGTAGGGTGAACCCCATAATTACCAATATGAGCTGTAGCCATAGTTAAAATTTGACCTTGATAAGAAGGGTCTGTAAAAATTTCTTGATAACCTGTCATTCCTGTATTAAAGGCAATTTCACCAGTTGTAGTACCAATTTTACCAATTGCAGTACCTTTAAAAGTTGTTCCATCTGCTAGAACAAGGATAGCGTCTTTTTGAGCCATTTACTTATTTTTTTACAAAGTTAAAAATATGTCTATACAATAAAAATTAATGTTATAAAAAAAGGGACAATGTTAAAAACATTATCCCTTTTAATATTAAGTTTATCAACCACTATTCTTCTTCTTTTGTTTCGGTAGTAGCTTTTTTACCACCTCTTCTAGAACGTCTAGTCGTTTTCTTAGTTTTATCTTTTCCGTAGATTTCATTAAAATCAACTAATTCAATCATACACATTTCGGCATTATCACCTAATCGATTTCCTAATCTAATAATTCTGGTATAACCACCTGGTCTATCTGCTACTTTAGGAGCAACAACTCTAAACAATTCAGTTACTGCATATTTATTTCTTAAATATCTAAAAGTTGTTCTTCTGTTGTGAGTAGTGTCATTTTTAGATTTTGTAATGATTGGCTCTACAAAAACTCTTAATGCTTTAGCTTTAGCAACAGTAGTGTTAATTCTTTTATGTTCGATTAAAGAACAAGCCATATTAGCTAACATAGCTTTTCTATGTGCAGTTTTTCTACCTAAATGGTTAAATTTTTTTCCGTGTCTCATTTTTATTATTTTGTGTTTAAGCCTTCTATAGTACTTAAACAAAGTTATTTAACATTTACCTTAATTTTATTTTACACCCTCACAAGGATTTTGGGATGTCAAAATTAATAAAAATGCCCAAAACATAAATATGTTTTGGGCAAAATATAAATACTAATCTTTATCTAATTTATATTTAGAAACATTCATTCCAAAAGCTAAGCCTTTGTTTTCAACTAAATCTTCTAATTCAGTTAATGATTTTTTACCAAAGTTTCTAAATTTTAATAAATCATTTTTATTAAAAGATACTAAATCTCCTAATGTTTCAACGTCAGCTGCTTTTAAACAATTTAATGCTCTTACAGATAAATCTAAATCAACTAATTTAGATTTTAATAATTGACGCATGTGTAATGAAGTTTCATCAAATTCTTCATCTTCTTTTTTCATTTCAGAATCAAGAGTAATTCTTTCATCAGAAAATAACATAAAGTGATGGATTAAAATTTTAGCTGCTTCTTGTAATGCATCTTTAGGAGTAATTGAACCATCAGTTTTGATATCCATAACCAATTTCTCATAATCGGTTTTTTGTTCAACTCTAAAGTTTTCAATTGAATATTTTACATTTTTAATTGGTGTAAAAATAGAATCAATTGCAATTGTACCAATAGGCGCATTAGAAGATTTATTTTCATCTGCTGGTAAATAACCTCTACCTTTAATGATTTCAATCTCCATATTAAGCTTAACGCTTTTATCCATTCTACAAATTATCAAATCGGGGTTTAACACCTGAAAAGCAGTTGTGAATTTACCGATATCACCAGCGGTTAAAGTTTCTTGTCCTGAAACAGAAACAATTACTTTTTCGCTATCTGTATCTTCAATTTGTTGTTTAAAACGAACTTGTTTTAAATTTAAAATGATTTCTGTTACATCATCAACTACACCTTTAATTGTAGAAAACTCATGATTAACACCATCAATTTTAATAGTTGCAATTGCAAATCCTTCTAAAGAAGACAATAAAATTCTTCTTAGTGCATTTCCAACTGTGATTCCGTATCCTGGTTCTAGTGGGCGGAACTCGAACTGACCATGAAAATCGTCAGATTCAATCATTATTACCTTGTCAGGCTTCTGAAAGTCTAGAATAGCCATTATTATTTATTATTTAGAGTATAATTCAACGATTAATTGTTCTTTGATGTTCTCTGGGATCATCTCTCTTGTTGGTTTAGAAACAAATTTACCTTCTAAGGTAGCGTGATTCCAATCTAACCAATCAAATTTTTGAACGTTTGTTGCTACAGCGGCAGAGATAACTTCTAATGATTTAGATTTTTCTCTAACACTAATAACATCACCTTCTTTCAATTGGTAAGAAGGAATATTTACAATACTACCATTCACGGTAATATGTCTATGCGAAACTAATTGTCTTGCCCCTCTTCTAGTATTAGATAAACCTAATCTAAAAACGGTATTATCTAATCTTGATTCACATAAAGTTAACAAGTTTTCACCTGTAATACCTTTCATTCTTGAAGCTTCTTTAAACAAATTACGGAATTGTTTTTCTAAAATACCATAAGTATATTTAGCTTTTTGCTTTTCCATTAACTGAATAGCATATTCCGATTGTTTTCCTCTTCTTTTATTAGGACCATGTTGTCCTGGAGGATAATTTTTTCTTTCTAAAGCTTTATCTTCACCAAAAATCGGTTCTCTAAAACGTCTTGCAATTTTTGATGTAGGGCCTGTATATCTTGCCATCTTCTATTCTTTTTTAATTTTTTAATTAAACTCTTCTTCTTTTTGGAGGTCTGCATCCATTATGAGGCATTGGTGTAACATCTATAATTTCAGTTACTTCAATTCCACTATTGTGTATTGATCTAATAGCCGATTCTCTACCAGAACCGGGACCTTTTACGTACACTTTAACTTTTCTCAAACCTAAATCTCTAGCTTCTGCGCTACAGTTTTCAGCAGCCATTTGAGCAGCATAAGGTGTGTTTTTTTTAGACCCTCTAAATCCCATTTTACCAGCAGACGACCAAGAAATAACTTGACCGGCATTATTAGTTAATGAGATAATGATATTATTAAAAGACGCGTGAATATGAGCTTGTCCAACAGCTTCCACTTTTACATTCTTCTTTTTTGATTTACTTGACTTTGCCATAATTCAAATTAATTATTTAATTGCTTTCTTTTTACCAGCAACTGTTTTCTTTCTTCCTTTTCTTGTTCTTGCGTTGTTTTTGGTTCTTTGACCTCTCAATGGTAAACCAGATCTATGTCTAACCCCTCTATAACAACCAATATCCATTAAACGTTTAATGTTTAATTGAATTTCAGAACGTAAAGCTCCCTCTACTTTAATTTTTTCTACGGTAGTTCTAATTTTAGATAATTGTTCATCATTCCAATCTTGAACTTTGATATTTTCATCAATACCGTTATCAGCTAATATTTTTTTAGCTGTACTTAAACCTATACCAAAAATATAAGTTAATCCTATTACCCCTCTTTTATTTTTAGGTAAATCAATTCCTGCAATTCTAGCCATAATCTTTTCCTATTAACCTTGTCTTTGTTTAAACTTAGGATTCTTTTTATTAATAACGTAAACTCTTCCCTTACGCTTTACAATTATACAATCATCCGATCGTTTTTTTACAGACGCTCTTACTTTCATTTTCTTCTTTTTTTTTACGCCAATTTAAAAATTGACTCGCTTAATATTTTATTTATATCTATAAGTTATTCTCCCTTTAGTTAAATCATAAGGAGACATTTCTAATTTTACTTTGTCTCCAGGTAAAATTTTAATGTAGTGCATTCTCATTTTACCTGAAATGTGAGCAATTATTGTGTGCCCATTTTCTAGTTCAACTCTAAACATTGCATTTCCTAATGCTTCTAAAATTGTACCGTCTTGCTCTATTGATGCTTGCTTAGCCATATCCTATTTATATAACGTTTGACATTTCATTAGCAGCTCTTCTACCTCTAATTTTTCCACCTTCCATTAAACCATCATAATGTTGATTCATCAAATAAGTTTCGATTTGTTGTAAAGTATCTAAAACTACACCAACCATTATCAAGATAGATGTTCCTCCCATAAACATAGCAAAACTTTGGGTAAAACCTGCTTTAAAAGCAAAAGCAGGAATAATCGCAATTAACGCAAGGAATATAGATCCTGGTAGAGTAATTTTAGAAACAATATCATCAATACGATTAGCTGTATCTATACCTGGTTTAACACCTGGAATAAATCCTCCATTACGTTTTAAATCATCAGCTATTTGCTTTGGATTTACCGTTATAGCAGTATAGAAATAGGTAAATACTATAATTAATATACCAAACACTAGATTATATTGCCATGAGAATGGGTTTTTTAAGCCAGCTAAAAATGGATTTGTAGTTTCACCAAACACCATCATTGGAACCGACATAATTGCTTGAGCAAAAATGATAGGCATCACCCCAGAAGCATTAACTTTTAGGGGGATATAACTACGAGCAGATTGCTCTGCTACAGCGCCACCAGCTACTCTTTTAGCATAGTTGATAGGTAATCGCCTTACTCCCTGAACAATTAAAACAGTTGCCATTAATATAGCAAAGAAAACCAGTACTTTAATAATGTTTAAATAGATAGCACTATCAGTAATGATAAACTCTTGAGCAATTGCACCTGGAAAACGAGCTAAGATACCAACAGTTATCAAGATAGAAATACCTTGACCAACACCGTTATCGGTGATTCTTTCACCTAACCAAGTAGCAAACATTGTACCTGCAATTAAAACAGTCATTGCCATTGTCCACCACACAAAGGAATCATCTATAATTGCACCCTTTTGCCCAACATACATTTTAAGATATGCTGGTCCTTGAAAAGCACAAATAACAATTGTAAGAATACGTGTGTAGTTATTTATTTTTCTACGACCACTTTCACCTTCTTTTTGCATTTTTTGAACAACAGGTACTGCCATTCCTAATAACTGCATGATAATAGATGCTGAGATATAAGGCATAATTCCAAGTGCCATTACGGAAGCTTTAGAAAAAGCACCTCCAGCAAATAAATCTAATATACCAGCTAAACCAGTACCATCACCAGCACTATCAGCCATTACTTTTTGATCAATACCTGGTAAAATCACAAATGATCCAATTCTATAAATAAGAATTAAACCTAATGTGAAAAGAATTCTTTTACGTAATTCTTCAGTTTTCCAAATATGTTTTAATGTTTCAATAAACTTTTTCATGCAAAGTTTTTATCAATTATTTTAAAATTTCAATACTACCACCTGCTTTTTCAATAGCTGCTTGTGCAGTTGCTGAAAATTTGTGAGCAGTAACTTTTAGAGAAGCTTTTAGTTCACCTCTTCCTAAGATTTTAATTAAATCTTTTTTAGAAGCTAAACCATTTTCAACTAAAATTTCTTTTGTTATTTCTTTTACCTTTTTATTGTCCACTAATTGTTGTATAGAATCTAAATTGATTCCTTTATATTCAACTCTATTAATGTTTTTAAACCCAAATTTAGGTACACGTCTTTGAAGTGGCATTTGTCCACCTTCAAATCCGATTTTTCTTGAATAACCAGAACGAGATTTTGCTCCTTTGTGTCCTCTTGTAGAAGTTCCTCCTCTACCAGACCCTTGTCCTCTACCAATTCTTTTTCTGTTCTTAGTAGAGCCTTCTGCCGGTTTTAAATTTGTTAAATTCATTGTTTTAATTATTTTACAATCTCAACTAAGTGAGAAACTTTTTTAATCATTCCCATTATTTGTGGAGTATCTTCTTTCTCCACAATTTGATTTAATTTCTTAAATCCAAGTGCCACTAAAGTTGCTTTTTGATCTTTAGGTCTTTTGATTGCACTTCTTACTTGTTTAATCTTTATAGTTGCCATAATAATATCAAATTAACCGTTAAACACTTTATCTAAAGTTACACCTCTATCTCTAGCAACAGAAACAGCATCTCTCATCTCTGATAAAGCTAACATAGTAGCCTTAACAACATTGTGAGGGTTTGATGAACCTTGTGATTTTGCTAAGATGTCTGTAATTCCAGCACTTTCAAGTACTGCACGCATTGCACCGCCAGCAATTACCCCAGTACCATGAGAAGCAGGTTTAAGCATCACTCTTGCACCAGAATACTTACCTTTTTGTAAGTGAGGTACTGTACCATTAATGATAGGAATACGAACCACATTTTTCTTTGCATCTTCAACCCCTTTTTGGATGGCTTCAACAACTTCTTTTGCTTTACCTAAACCGTGTCCAACAATACCATTTTCATCACCAACTACAACAATTGCTGAAAAACTAAATGTTCTACCACCTTTAGTTACTTTAGTTACACGATTAAGTGCCACTAATTTATCTTTTAATTCTACTTCTGTAGATCTTACTTTATTTTTAGCTTTCATTATCATTTAAAATTTAAGTCCCCCTTCTCTTGCACCTTCTGCTAGAGCCTTAACTCTACCATGGTATTGATAAAAGTTTCTATCAAACACAATTGTTTCTATTCCAGCTTTAACTGCTTTTTCAGCAATTTGTTTTCCAACCAATGTAGCTTGTTCAGATTTATTTTTTCCTTCAACGCTTTTATTCTTATATGATGAAGCAGACACTAAAGTCACTCCTTTTGTATCATCAATAATTTGCGCATAAATTTGTTTATTTGATCTAAACACGCTCAATCTTGGACGCTCAGAAGTGCCATATACATTTTTTCTGACTCTTCTTTTTATCTTATTTCTTTTTTCTGTTTTAGTTAAAGACATATCAAATATTATTATTTAGCTGCAGATTTCCCTGCTTTTCTTCTTATAAACTCATCTGTATAACGGATTCCTTTTCCTTTATACGGTTCAGGCTTTCTGAACGATCTAATTTTAGCGGCCACATGACCTAACAATTGTTTGTCATTAGACTCTAATGTAACGATTGGTGCTTTCCCTTTTTGAGTTTCAGCAGACAATTTAACTTCAGTTGGAATTTCAAAATTTATTGGATGAGAAAATCCAACAACCATTTCTAAAATTTGTCCTTTGGCTACAGCTCTATACCCTACACCATTAAACTCTAATTGTTTTTTCCAACCTTCAGAAACACCTTTAACCATATTTGCAATTAAAGCACGGTATAAACCATGTTTTGCTCTATGATCTTTTTGGTCAGAGGCTCTATTTAAAGTGACTTTACCATCTTCAACATTAATTGAAACGGCAGATGAATCAAAATCTTGAGTCAAAGTTCCTTTAGGCCCTTTAACTGTGATTAAATCTCCATCAATTTTCACTTCTACACCATTCGTTACGTCAATTGGATTATTTCCTATTCTAGACATACTTCTTTTTCTTCAGTTATTAATTAATAAACGTAGCAAATTACTTCACCACCTACATTTTCATTTCTTGCTTCTTTATCAGTAATTACACCTTTATTGGTGGAAAGTATTGCAATACCTAATCCATTAAGGACTCTAGGTAAATCGTTTGCACCACAATATTTTCTCAAACCTGGTGTACTGATTCTTGATATATTACGGATTGCTGGTTCATTTTCGCTTGTATATTTTAAGGCGATTTTAATGGTTCCTTGCGGTCCGTTTTCATCAAACTTATAAGATAGGATATAACCTTTATCTTCTAAGATTTTTGTGATTTCTTGTTTTAACTTAGAACTTGGAATTTCAACAACTTTGTGTCCTGCACTTTGTGCGTTTCTAATTCTAGTTAAATAATCAGCTATTGGATCTGTGTACATTTCTTTTTTGCTTTTACTTAATTATTACCAACTTGCTTTTGTTACTCCTGGTATTTGACCAGACAAAGCCATTTCTCTAAATGTAACCCTTGATATACCAAATTGTCTCATATAACCTCTTGGTCTTCCTGTTAAATTACATCTATTGTGAACTCTAATTTTCATTGAGTTTCTAGGTAATTTTTGCAAAGCCATCATTGCATCCCAATCACCTTCACTAGCTGCTTTTTTTAAAGCTGCTCTTTTTTCTGCGTATTTATTTGCTAATGCAATTCTTTTACGCTCTCTAGCTTTCATTGATTCTTTAGCCATACTTCTATTTTTTTACAAATGGAAAACCAAACTCATCAAAAAGAGCTCTTGCTTCTTCATCTGAATCAGTTGAAGTTACAAAGGTAATATCCATTCCGAATATTTTATTTACTTTATCAATATCAATTTCAGGAAAAATGATATGTTCTTTAATTCCCATATTATAGTTTCCTCTACCGTCAAAACCTTTAGGGCTTATTCCTCTAAAATCTCTTGTTCTTGGTAAAGAAACAGAAATAAAACGATCTAAAAACTCATACATTTTTTCTCCTCTAAGAGTAACTTTTACTCCTACTGGCATTCCTTTTCTTAATTTAAAATTAGAAATATCTTTTTTAGAATGAGTAACAACAGCTTTTTGACCAGCAATTGATGACATATCATTAACGGCCGATTCAATTAATTTTTTATCAGATGTTGCAGCTCCAATTCCTTGAGATAGAACAATTTTATCTAATTTAGGAATACGCATAGTCGATTTGAATCCAAACTTTTCTTTTAAAGTTTTGGTTATTTCATTATCGTACTTTTCTTTAAGTCTCGGTGTATAACTCATTACTTAATTACCTCCCCTGTTTTTTTAGAATATCTAACTTTTTTGTCGTTATCGATTTTATAACCAGTTCTAGTGGCAATTCCATTTACTACTAACATAACGTTAGAAATATGAATTCCCGCTGGTTTTTCAACTATTCCTCCTTGAGGATTAGATGCACTAGGCTTTACATGTTTTTTTATCATGTTTACACCTTCAACGATAACACGGTCTTTCTTTCTGTCGATAGAAAGAATTTGTCCTTCACTTCCTTTGGCTTTACCTGAAATAACCTTCACAGTATCACCAACCTTTACGTGTAACTTTTTTTGCATTTCTTTAATTTTAAAGTACTTCTGGTGCTAATGAAACGATTTTCATGTATTGCTTGTCTCTTAATTCACGAGCAACAGGACCAAAGATACGTGTACCTCTCATTTCTCCTGTTGTGTTTAATAAAACAACTGCATTATCATCAAAACGAATATAAGAACCATCTTTTCTTCTAACTTCTTTTTTAGTTCTAACTATTACTGCTTTGGTCACTTGTCCTTTTTTGACACCACCAGCTGGCATAGCGCTTTTTATAGTAACTACAATCTTATCACCAATAGAAGCGTAACGTCTTTTAGTACCTCCAAGTACTCTAATACATAATACTTCTTTAGCTCCACTATTGTCTGCTACTGCTAATCTACTTTCTTGTTGGATCATCTTTTACTAAATTATTTTGCTCTTTCAACAATTTCTACTAACCTCCAACACTTATTTTTACTAAGTGGTCTTGTCTCCATAATTTTGACTGTATCACCAATGTTACAATCATTTTTTTCATCATGGGCGACAAATTTAGTAGTTTTTTTGACAAACTTACCATACTTTTCGTGTTTTACTTTTCTTTCTACAGAAACAACGATAGATTTTTCCATCTTATCGCTAGTAACAACACCGATTCTTTCTTTTCTTAAATTTCTTTTTTCCATTACAGAATGTTTTTAATTTTTGTAAAAAAAATTAAGCTTCAAGCTCTTTTTTTCTTAATTCTGTTTTTAAACGGGCAATCATTCTTCTATCCGTTCTTAACTGTAGGGGATTTTCAAGAGGTGAAATTTGGTGAGCTAAAACCATTTTGTTATATCTCATTTTCATTTCAGCAATTCTCTCTTTTAAATCATTAACCGATAAACCTTTAATCTCTTCTGACTTCATTTTAAACTTTTTTATTCAGTGTAATCTTTTCTTACAACAAATTTACATTTAACTGGAAGCTTTTGAGCAGCAAGTCTCATTGCTTCTTGTGCAGATTCTCTATCTACCCCTTCACATTCAAATAAAATTCTACCTGGTCTCACCACAGCTACCCAATGATCAGGAGCCCCTTTACCTTTCCCCATTCTTACTTCAGCGGGTTTTTTAGTAACGGGTTTGTCTGGAAAGATTCTAATCCAAACTTTACCTTGTCTTTTCATATATCTAGTAACCGCAATACGAGATGCTTCAATTTGTCTTGAAGTTAACCATCCTGGTTGCAATGTTTTTAATCCAAAATCACCGAAAGCAATTTGACTACCTCTATGAGCTAAGCCTCTGTTTCTGCCTTTTTGAGCTTTTCTGAATTTTGTTCTTTTAGGTTGTAACATAATAGTACGCCTTTAAATTCTTATTTCTTATTTCTTCTATTGAAGTTTCCGCCTTTTCTACCTTTCTTTTGTTGTAAACCAACGTTAGGAGAAAGGTCTCTTTTACCATAAACTTCACCTTTACAAATCCACACTTTAATACCTATTCTTCCATAAGTTGTGTGAGCTTCAGACAATGCATAATCAATATCAGCTCTAAATGTATGAAGCGGTGTTCTACCTTCTTTATACATTTCAGATCTAGCCATTTCAGCACCGTTTAATCTTCCACTAATTTTAATTTTAATCCCTTCTGCTCCCATTCTCATAGTAGAAGCAATAGACATTTTAATTGCTCTACGGAAAGAAATTCTACCTTCAATTTGTCTAGCAACACTATCTGCAACTAATTTAGCATCTAGTTCAGGTCTTTTAATTTCAAAAATATTGATTTGAACTTCTTTTCCAGTTAATTTTTTCAACTCTTCTTTAAGTTTATCAACTTCTTGACCACCTTTACCAATAATAACACCAGGTCTGGCAGTATTAATAGTAACTGTAACTAATTTAATTGTTCTTTCAATAATTATCTTTGAGATACTTGCTTTAGATAAACGAACAAGCAAATATTTTCTGATTTTATCGTCTTCAACAATTTTAGCAGAATAGTCATTTCCTCCGTACCAATTAGAGTCCCATCCTTTGATGATCCCTAATCTATTTCCTATTGGATTAGTTTTTTGTCCCATTCGTTTATTTATTTACGCTATCTACAATGATAGTTGTATGATTAGATCTTTTTCTTATTCTATGTGCTCTACCTTGAGGCGCTGGTTGGATTCTTTTAAGCATTCCTGCATTATCAACTTTCACCATTGAAACAATAAGTGTTTCATCCTCAATGTTTTTGTCTTCATTTTTAATTTCCCAATTAGCAATAGCAGAACGCAACAATGTTGCTAATCTGTTTGATGCTTCTTTAGAATTATGTTGCAAAATGTTTAAAGCTTTATTTACTTCTACACCTCTAACAAGATCTGCAACCAATCTCATTTTTCTAGCAGGAATTGGACAATTACGCAATTTTGCAATTGCTATTTGCATTTTCTCTGCTTTTAGTTTTTCAGCTTTTAATCTTTTTCTAGCCCCCATTATCTTCTTATTTTAGACTATTATTTCTTTTTCTTTTTATCTGCGTGCCCTCTGAAAGTTCTCGTTGGAGAAAATTCACCTAATTTGTGCCCTACCATATTTTCAGTAACAAAAACAGGAATAAATTTATTTCCGTTATGAACTGCAAAAGTAAGTCCTACAAAATCAGGAGTTATAGTTGACGCTCTTGACCAAGTTTTAATCACAGACTTTTTTTGTGATTCTTGTGCTTCTTCAACTCTTTTCATTAACTTGTAATGAACAAAAGGTGGTTTTTTTAACGATCTACTCATAACTTATTTTTTCTTTTTTCTTTCAATGATATACTTATCAGAGTACTTTTTCTTATTTCTTGTTTTATATCCTTTAGCTGGAATTCCGTTTCTTGATCTTGGGTGACCTCCAGACTGACGCCCTTCACCACCACCAATTGGGTGATCAACAGGATTCATAACAACAGCTCTCACTCTTGGTCTTCTTCCTTGCCATCTACTTCTACCTGCTTTACCAGATCTTGTTAACAAGTGCTCTGAATTTGATACAGAACCGATTGTAGCCATACAAGTAATTAAAATCATTCTAGTTTCACCAGAAGGCATTTTAATAATTGCATATTTACCATCTCTTGCATTTAGTTGAGCATAAGCTCCAGCACTTCTTGCTATTGATGCTCCTTTACCAGGAATCATTTCAATATTATGAATTACTGTTCCTAAAGGAATTTCTGATAAAAACAATGCGTTTCCAATTTCAGGAGCTACACCTTTACCAGATTTAATAACATCTCCTACTTTTAAACCTTCTGGAGCGATAATATATCTTTTTTCTCCATCAGCAT
This sequence comes from uncultured Crocinitomix sp., assembly GCA_964419855.1. Classification (GTDB taxonomy): domain Bacteria; phylum Bacteroidota; class Bacteroidia; order Flavobacteriales_D; family Crocinitomicaceae; genus Putridiphycobacter. Next base: position 2,414 of record CAYQRJ010000017.1, on the reverse strand, counting down.
AAAATAAAAGTGCAATTAATGCAGAACGATTTGGATCATACTCAATAGTTTTAACTGTAGCAGGGATTCCAAATTTTTCTCTTTTAAAATCAATAATTCTATATTTTTGTTTGTGACCACCGCCTATTTGACGCATTGTCATTTTTCCAGTATTATTTCTACCACCTGATTTCTTTTTGGTAGCTAACAAAGATTTTTCAGGAGTTGAACAAGTTACCGTAGAGTAATTGTTTACTACTTTATGTCTTTGACCTGGAGTTGTTGGTTTTATTTTTCTAACACCCATCTTTTATCTCTTAAATGTTATCATATAAATCAATTGTTTCTCCTTCAGCAACTTGAACTACGGCTTTTTTCCATAATTTAGTTCTTTGATAAGAAATACCTTTTGATGTATATTTTACTTTAGCCTTACCACCGCCATATCTCATAGTTCTAACTTTTTCAATAGTTACACCATATAAATCTTCAACGGCTTTTTTAATTTCTAACTTATTAGCGTTAACATCAACAACAAAAGTAAATCTGTTATTTAATTCGCTATCATTTGTAGCTTTTTCTGTTAACAATGGTTTCTTAATTATCGCTTTCATCTCTATCCTTAATTAAGTATATTTTCAATTTTTTGAACTGCACCTTCTGAAAGGATTAATTTGTTAGCGTTCAAAACATCATAAGTATTTAAACTATCAGCAGTTACTACTTTCGTTCCTTGAATATTTCTTGAAGATAAATACACATTTTTATTATCAGAAGGAAGTACGAATAATACTTTTTCGTATAATAAATTTAAATTATCTAATAAAGAAACAAATTCTTTTGTTTTAGGAGCATTAAAGTTAACATCTTCTAACACTAAAATTGAATTATCTTTAGCTTTATAAGATAAAGCAGATTTTCTAGCCAATTGCTTAACTTTTTTATTCAATTTAAAGCCATAGTTTCTTGGTCTAGGACCAAAAACACGACCACCACCTCTTAAAACTGGAGATTTAATACTCCCCATACGAGCTGTACCTGTTCCTTTTTGCTTTTTAATTTTTCTTGTACTTCCAGAAATATCACCTCTTTCTTTAGCTTTATGAGTTCCTTGTCTTTTATTAGCCAAGATTAACTTCACATCTAAATAAATAGCGTGGTCATTTGGTTCAATAGCAAAAATTGAATCAGTAAGCTTTACAGACTTTGCAGTCTCTTTTCCTTTTGTATTTAATACTTTCAATTCCATCTTACTTCTTAATTAATACGAAAGAACCCTTAGCACCAGGAACAGATCCTTTAACTAAGATTAAATTCTTATCAGTTAATACTTTCATTACTTGTAGGTTTTGTTGAGTCACTCTATCGCCACCCATTCTACCAGCCATTCGCATTCCTTTGAATACTCTCGCAGGGTAAGATGCTGCTCCAATAGAACCAGGCGCTCTTAACCTGTTATGCTGACCGTGAGTTGATTGACCAACCCCACCAAATCCGTGTCTTTTAACAACACCTTGAAAACCTTTACCTTTAGATGTACCAACGACATCAACAAAGATATTTTCTTCAAATACATCTCCAACAGAAATCACATCACCTAATTTGGCTTCTTCAAATCCATCAAATTCAACAACTTTTCTTTTAGGAGTAGTTTTAGCTTTTTTGAAATGTCCTTGCAATGGTTTAGGGGTATTTTTTTCCCTTTTATCACCATAAGCAAGTTGAACAGCTTCATAGCCATCTTTCTCCACGGTTTTAACTTGTGTTACAACACAAGGACCAACTTCTAACACTGTGCATGGTGTTGCCTTACCCTCAACACTGTAGATGCTAGTCATCCCGATTTTTTTTCCAATTAATCCTGGCATTCTTTACTTATTTATAATTAAACTTTAATTTCTACGTTTACTCCACTAGGTAACTCAAGTTTCATTAAAGCATCAACAGTCTTTGAAGAAGAACTGTAGATGTCTAATAATCTTTTGTAAGAACATAACTTAAATTGTTCTCTAGCTTTTTTATTTACGTGAGGTGATTTAAGAACTGTATAGATCTTTTTATTTGTTGGTAATGGAATTGGTCCATTAACAATAGCACCTGTAGCTTTAACAGCTTTTACGATTTTTTCAGCTGATTTGTCAACTAAGTTGAAATCGTACGATTTTAATTTTATTCTAATTTTTTGGCTCATTTTTAACCTTATATAATTATGCTTCTACTTTACCTTTTGCTTTTGCTATTACCTCATCAGCAATATTTCTTGGACACACATCATAATGAGAGAATTCCATTGTTGAAGTTGCTCTACCAGAAGACATAGTTCTTAAAGCAGTAACATACCCAAACATTTGCGATAAAGGAACTTTTGCGTTAATTACTTTAGCTCCATTTCTATCACCCATTCCTTCCATTTGTCCTCTTCTTCTATTCAAATC
>CAYQRJ010000016.1:0-17025 GCA_964419855.1 uncultured Crocinitomix sp. | reverse complement strand
CGTTACTCCAAAGAAGGCGCATTAACATTTCCTTGTTTAATTCTACCAAATGTAACAGCCATAAATAATTCGTGTGAACCATTGCTGTAACTTTTCAAGGCAGTGGTAGTAAAATCATAAGAATAACCTAATTTAATTTTTTGGTCGTGGTTATAACCAATCATGGCATAAAATGCATCATTAGTTCTATAACCCCCTCCAAGCCATACTGCATTTTTATACATAACCTTAACAGCAAAATCAATTTTTGTTGGAGCAGGGTAAGCAATTTTAACTAAAGTAGTGGGTTCTATTTGCCAATCATCACCTAACCTAAAAATATAACCTGCATTTAAGTAAAAATGATCTTCTAAATAAGAACGGGTATCTACCACCACCGACTTAAATTTTAGTTTGTTGTGAATTAATTGTGGCAGAGCCCCTCCCACATACCAATTTTTATGGTAGAGGTAGAAACCAAATTTGCCATCAGGACTAAATGATTTAATTAATCCATTTGAAAAGAAAGGGTCATTGTCATCAACGGTTGTAATTTTATCAGCATCTAACAACCATTCATTAAACCCAAAAGATAATGCTAAAGATAACTTTATGGTTTCGCTTAATTGTAAGTGATATGAATATGATGCTTGAAACCCTAATCGTCTAGTTGGACCAACAATATCGGTGTAAACAAAGCCTCCAATTCCCATTTTTTCATTTTTAAAAGGACCCTGTGCAGTCATTGTAAAAGTTCTGGGAGCATCAGTAATGCCAATCCATTGGTAACGGTTGTTGGCAACAGCTTCCCAAGAATCTGTTACACCCGCAAAAGCAGGGTTAAACGCATATTGATTAAACATAAATTGTGTTTGCTGTGGCAATTGTTGTCCTCTAACTGTAAAAGACAAAACTAAAATTGATATAATTATTATTTGCTTCATTATCTCATTATTGTTATTGGACCTGTAAATGCGTCAGGGTAAAGTTCGTTATGTACATCTATAACGTAATAGTACGTTCCTACTGGTAAATCTTCTCCTTTAAATTTTCCATCCCATGGTTTGCTATAGCCACTGTTGTCGTAGAATAATAATTCGCCCCAACGGTTATATACTGACACCTCCATATCTGGAAAATCATCTTTAAAAACCAATATCCATGTTTCATTTTTACCGTCACCATTTGGTGATATACCGTCAGGAATAATTAATGATGGAATAATTTCTACATAAACCGTGTCTGAATTAGTACAACCTAAAGAATCTGTTACCGTAACAACATAGGTCAAGTCTGCCTGTGGTTTTACAACTGATGGATTAGATGCAGTAGTATCACTTAAATAAGTAGATGGTGACCAAAGAACTGTATTACCAGTACTTGTAGTTGGATTTCCACCAATAACACCTGTTTCGGACATTAATATTTGGATATCAGGTCCTGCATCAACATTAACTTGATTGTTTGTTGTAACTATAATGGTATCGGAATAACTACAATTAGCATAAGATGCCTCTAAAATATATTGATTGCTACCAGGATTTACAGCATTTATATTTACAATAGATGTATCAGAAATTTGATTTCCGTTAATATCATACCATGTAAAATCGGCATTTGGTTGATTTGATGAGCCATTTAAGGTGACTCCATTATTAAAACAAATGGTGGTATCATTTCCAGCATAAGCCAAAACGGTTAGTAAAGTGTCAATATCAAACGTATCAACAATACTACACCCATTAATGTCGGTTACAGTAACAATGTAAGACCCTGGTAAAGTGTCGGTTAAATCTTCAGTATAAATGGTGTCTTTTTCGTTCATTGTCCAACCAATTGTTAAAGGAGGGTTTCCACCATTAATTGAGATGTAAATACCGCCATCAGATGAATTAACACAAGTGGCATCAACTATACTATCTAAAACCAATTGAATAGGTAAAGGTTCTGTAATATTTTCTGTTTGGTTAGCTGTACATCCGTTTGCATCTGTAATGGTAACGGTAAATGTACCTTGACATAAATTACTTGCCATAGCTGTTGTTTGATTTGAAGGGTCATTCCAACTGTAAGTGTAATTTGGTGTTCCTCCTATTGGATTAACAGTTATTGTACCATCACAACTTCCGTTACAAGAAATATTTGTAGAGAAAGGTGAATTTAGTATAAATGCGTCTGGCTCTATAATTTCGGCTTGAGTATAAATGATGCACCCAACATTATCAGTAACTTGTAAGGTGTAGTTTCCTGCGCAAGTATTTTGTAAATCAGGATTGGTTTCTCCACCCATAACATTTCCAACAGCATCTAACCATTGATAAGTATAAGTAGGTGTTCCTCCTGTTACAGTTGACGTAATTTGACCATTACAAATAGCATTACATAATAAATCTGTAGTCGATAATTGTACTTGTGGAGCCGTTGAATTACCAATTGTATAAACAAAGTCTTCACTACAATTAGAGGCATCAGTAACGGTTAATGTATAAACACCAGCACCTAAGTTTGATATGGCAGGTGTGGTAGCTCCTGTATTCCATAAGTAGGTATGAGGTTGGTTTCCTCCAGTAGATGTCACAGAAATCGTTCCATCTGTATTTCCACAAGTTGGAGGATTAATAATTTCTGTTGCTGTAATTGGAGGGTTTGGATTTAACAAATCTACCTGCAATGGATACATACACCCAATATCATCAGTTACCTCAATAAAATAAGTATCTGTACACAAATTAGTTTCAGAACTGTTAGTTGAATTGTTGTAGTTTAACCAATTATATGTAAATGGAGCATTACCTCCATTGGTATTAATAACAATAGACCCATCACAATTATTAGCACAAGTTACTGCGGTTACAATAGCATTAGCCGTAAATCCTGCTGTATTTCCTACTGTAATTTGTTCGGTTTGCGTACACCCTGCACCATCTGTTACTGTTACTTCATAAATACTAGGGCAAAGTTGATCGATAAACGTACCTGTTGCCCCGTTGTTCCAAGTTGATGTTAATACGCCTGTACCTCCATTTAAAAAAACTGAAATATCCCCATTACATAAATTACAATCAGAATTATTAATTGTTGGTATAATTGTAATTTCTGCGGGGTCAACCAAGGTAGTATCATAAAGATTAACACATCCGTTAGCATCTGTTACTTGTAGAGTATATGTGCCTGCGGTTAAACCCGAAATGTCTTCTGTAATAAATCCACCAGGGTTCCACACAAATGTCAGTGGCATAGCAACTCCAGTTACAGTACACTCTATAGCCCCATCATTTCCTCCAAAACAAGTAGGGTTAGTAATGTTATCCCACACCAATGTTGTTGATGGCGCATTGGCAACTGTAATATTAAATCGTTCTGTACAACCGTTAGCATCTGTTACATCTACATAATAATCTCCAGCGGCAACATTTAATAAATTTTGCCCTGTTTCTCCTGGTATTGGTGTTTGAGTATTGTCTAGCCATTGATACGTATAACCAGGGTTACCTCCATTGGGATTAACAGTTGCCGTACCGTCTGCAAAACCACAAGTGGCATTGTTAGAAAATAAATTAGCTGTTATGGGTTGGAAACCATTAATAACAAAATCTTGCTCAGTAGTTGTACAACCATTAGCATCTATTACTTCTACACCATAGTTACCAGCACATAAATTACTTACATTGGCTCCACTTGCACCTGGCAATGGATTTCCTAATACATCTAACCAAATATAGGTATAAGGAGGCAATCCTCCATTAACTATCATTGATGCTGTACCATCACAAACTCCAAAACAATTAGCATCTGTAGATGATAAAGTAAACGTTAATGCTGGGTTTTCGGAAATAGTTACGGTGTTAGAAGTAAACATACAACCATTGTTATCAGTAATAACGGCATAATAATCTCCTGCTTGTAAATTGGTAGCTGATGTACCTGTTTGACCAATTAATGTATTAGTAGAAGCATCATACCAATTGATGATATAAGGTAAAGTTCCACCAGAAGGCATTACAGTTGCGGTCCCGTCTGCCGATCCATTACAAGTAATGTTTGTAGAAGTGATTGGTGCTGCTATTGAAAAAGGTTGCGAAACGGTAATGTCATTATTCATAGTTACAGTACAAGCCCCATCATTTACTTCAACATTATAATTTCCGGGTGCTAAATTTATGATGTTAGGATTCGTTTCTCCTGGCATAGCTACACCGTTCATATACCATTGATAAGTGTATGTTCCACTTCCTCCAGTAACGGTTATAGAAATACTTCCGTTATTAGCCCCATTACAATCAATGTCATTAAAAGTAGCTGTTATAATTATAGGTATAGGTTCTGTTAAATTAAAATCAAAAGTATCCTTACATCCCGTTCCATCAGTTATTTCAACCGACCACAACCCTGGACCTATTGGTGTAGCAGTATTAGTACCGTTGCCATTTGGAGGAACAGGTGTCCAATTAAATGTATATCCTGATCCACTACCGCCAGTTGGAGCAACAGTTATAGTTCCGTCACTGGCAGCATTACAAGTAATTGGCGTAATGGTTTCATTTGCTTGGATTTGGGTTGGTTCTGTTATGGTCACATTTAAAGTGCTGACACACATTGAATTATTGGTGACTTGTACAATATAATCTCCAGCACATAAATTACTAATGTTAGTTGATGTAATACCTGTTGATAATCCTGTTGTAGCATCAAACCATTCTTGACTACAAGTTGGGTCAGAACAAGTGTAAACGACTTCAGCTGTTCCGTCACAAGCACCAAAACAAGTTACATTGGTTTGATTTGATGTAAGGGTTTCTCCATTGATGTCAGTAATATTAAATACTTCTGTAATACTACAACCATTAGCATCTGTTACATCAACTGATATAACACCCGAGCATAAACTAGATACACTATTGGTTCCTTGTCCTATGGGGTTGCCTGTCCACACATAGGTATAGTTTGGTGTTCCGCCTACCACATTTATGGTTGCACTACCGTTACATAATCCACAAGATGATGGGTTACTAAATACTGTATTTGCTGTTAAAGGTGATGTGGGTTCGGTAATGTTGAAAGTGGTATCTAGACTACACCCATTGTTATCTACAATAGTTACTGTTATTGTTCCAACGCATAAATTTGAAACAGAATTACCAGTATCTCCATTACTCCAAGTAACGGAATATGGTGCAACTCCACCACTTGGGTTTACAGATGCCGTTCCTGTACAATCTCCATTACATAAAATATTTGTTTGATTACCCGATAAATTAAAAGCAGGTGCTTCTGTAATGGTGATTGTTAATGTTGTATCACATACCCCTGCATCAAAAACAGTAACATTATATGTCCCTGGTGCTAACCCAGTTGCTGTTGGCGTGGTTTGATTAAGAGGGTCGTCCCATAAATAAGTGTAAGGCGGATTGTTACCAGCTAAAACAGTTACAGTTGCTGTTCCATTATTCGCTCCATTACAATCGATATTTGTTCCTGTTATGGTTGCAGACCAAGGATTAGAAGGTTGAGTCATATTAATTGGACCTTGAGTAATGGTACATCCATTACCATCTGTTACTTCTACATAATAATTCCCTTGACAAATATTAGATAGTGTATCATTTGTTTGCCCAGTAATTGGGTTTTGACTGGCATCTAACCATTGATAAAAATAAGTTCCGTTGCCACCACTTGCCACCACATCAATCATTCCGTCACAATAACCATAACAACCAGAATTAGTGGAGTTAATAACTGCTGTTAATTGAGTTTGGTCATCAACAGTAACGCAATTAGATGTTTTAGTACAATTATTTCCATCAGTAACTACAACATAATAATCGCCTGGAGGTAAATTGTTCAAATTGGCTCCTGTACCAATAGAAGTATTGGTTCCACAAATAAACCACTCGTAAGTTAAAGTTGGCGTGCCTGCTGAGGCTAAAACAGAAACTGTACCGTCATTCACCCCAAAACAACTAATATCTGTAGCAGTAACATTGTCTATACTTATATCTGGCGGTTGATTAATAACAAAGTTAACGTTCTCAGTACAACCATTAGCATCTGTTACAGTAACATCCCAATTTCCTGCACACAAACCACCAGCATTAGGTGTGTTTTGACCAGTACCTGGTAATGGATTCCAAGTGTAATTTAATGTTCCTGTTCCTCCGGTAGCAGTTGCCAAAGCCGTTCCGTCACAAGCATTAAAGCAATTAACATCTGTTGGGGTAACAGATACATTAATTTGAGGAGGAGAATTTACTGTTATAGTATCAGAAGTAACACACCCTAAATTATTGGTTAATAATGCAATGTAAGTTCCAGCGCAAAGCACAGCAGGCGTATTATCAGCAATAATTCCAGTTGATAAACCAGTGGCTAAATCAAACCATTCTACTTGACAGGGTGACTGTAAACAAGTGTAATTAGCAATAGCTTGTCCATCACAAAGCCCAAAACAGCTTACATCAACTGAATCTAAATCCAACACCTCTAATGCAACAGAGTTAATGGTCACCGATTGAGTTTCTGAACAACCACTAGCATCTGTTACAGTTACAGTATATACACCTGCACATAAACCTGTACCTATTGTAGTTCCTTGTCCGCCTCCAGGATTTGGCGACCAGTTATATGTAAACCCTCCAGCTCCACCACTGGCTGAAATTTCTCCTTGTCCATTGCAAGCACCACAAGAAGCATCTGTAGCACTAACCAAATTGGTAATTATCTGAGGTTGTTCTGTAACAGTAAAAGTATTTGATGTGGTTGAACAGCCGTTGGCATCCGTTACAATGGCGTAATAATTTCCAGGACATAATACCTGACCTGTGGTGATGTTATTAATACCTAAAGCCACATTGGTTGCTGCATCATACCATTCAAAATTATACACACCTGTACCACCATTTACCGTTAATGTAGCACTACCCGTACAAGTTCCAAAACAAGATGAATTATCAACAGAAACAGAAACCGTTAATTCAGGTGGTTCATTGATGATAAAAGTTAAAATAGAATCACATAAATTAGCATCTGTAACAGTTGCGTGATAAGTGCCGGCACACAAATTTGTAGCTGATAAACCTACTTGATTAGCAGGGTCATCCCAAGTAACAGTGTAAGGAGGAGTGCCACCTGAATTTATAGTTACAGTTGCTACGCCAATACATTGATTAAAACAAGTTAAATCTGTTTGTGATTGGGTGAAATTAAATTGAGTTGGCTCTGTAATTATTACATTTCCATTAGTAGTACAGCCATTATTGTCAGTTACATTTACTGTGTAATTACCAGCACATAAATTGCTTGCCACATTGGTTGATTGATTGGCAGGGTCATTCCAAGAAATGGTATAGGTAGGTGAACCACCATTAATTACAACTTGTGCAGATCCATTGCAATCTCCGTTACAGGTTACATTAGAAATAACAGAAGCATTAGCAGATAATTGAGATGGTTCAGTAATGGTAAATGTAAGAACAGTGTCACACATTACCCCGTCAGAAATGGTAACAGAATAATTTCCAGCAGACAAATTAGATACATTAGGAGTACCATCTCCTGTTGGTGTACCAGGCGCCCAATCGTAAGTATAAGGACCACCATTTCCGCCTTGGTTAACGGTTACAGAAATTGTTCCACTGTTATCACCAAAACATTGCAAATCAGTTTGAGATGTAGTAATATTATAACTCACAGGATTATTTAAAGTTAAATTATCGTTAATTGTACAACCTTTAGCATCTGTAACAGTCAAATCATATTGAATACCTCCACATAAGTTTGAAATATTAGCAGTTCCCTGACCAATGGGTGGATTGGGAATCCAATTGTAAGAATAGCCAGGTGTACCTCCACCTACATTAGCATTAATGACGCCATTACATATATCATAGCAATCAGGGTCTGTTCCATTTAATGTTAATGTAAGTTGAGGAGGTTCAATAATTTCTAATGTATCAGGTGTTGAAGAGCAACCATTAAAATCGGTTACAATAATTTGATATTGACCTTGGCACATTCCAGAAATGGAGTCTGTTGCTCCCACCCCAGAACCACCAGGAATAGTAGTCCAACTGTACGTATATGGTGGTGTTCCTCCAGTTGGGTCAACATCTAAAGCACCATCACAAACACCAAAGCAAGACATTTGATATACTTGAGAATTGGCTAAAATTTGAGTAGGTGTGTTAATTGTTACTACTGGGCTTTGAGCAGTACATCCAGACGCATCTGTTACAACTAAATAAAAACCCCCTGCACAAAAAGTTGTAGGTATAGAATCAGTAAAACCAGTTGTTAAACCAGTAGCATTGTCAAACCATTCAAAAGAGTATGGGGGAACACCACCACTTGGTAAAGCAGTAATTTGACCATCACACACGCCAAAGCAACTAACAGCTTGTGGATTAATAGCATTTGTACTTAATACTGGAGGATCAACAATGGTTACAATTGAATCTTGCTGACAACCATCTGTATCAAAAACAGAGATAGTTACACTACCAGCAGAAAAACCTGTTGCAGGATTAGAACCTTGCCCATTGCCGGGTACAGGATTAAAGCTATAGGTGTAAGGCGCACCATTGCCACCTGCTTCATTTGAAATCAAGATTTGAGCATCATTATCACCATTACACGTTGGTGGTGTAATGGTAACATCAAAAGTGATTTTTTGAGGATCGGTAATTAAAACTTGGTCAGATGCAGTACATCCATTATCGTCAACAACGTTGACAGGATTTAAACCTACACATAACCCCACGGGATTAGCAGTTGTTTCACCACTATTTGGCCAAGTAGTTACTAAAGTTCCTGTTCCACCTGAAGAATTAGTAAATGCTTTTCCGTCACACACTCCAGGACAAGTGGGTTGAACCACTCCTAAAACAGAAAATGTAATAACGGCAGGCTCAGTTATTTGGTCGTTAATAGTACATTGAACATAAACGCCAGGGGCTAATTGTTGAGATGAATCAATTACAGTAACAGAATAAGTTCCAGCACATAAGCCACCAAACACAGTTTGGGTTGTAAAGGGACCAGTGTTGTTAAATTTATAACCATAAGGACCTGCTGTGCCATTAGCAGTGATGGTTAATTCACCGTCACACGCCCCATTACAACTTATGTTCTGTCCGTTATAGTCCGCCGTAATAGTAAGATTTAAAACCAAACCTCCTGTACAGTTTACTGTAGCGTCTTTTGTTGGGTAATCATCATATTTACCTGGTTTTATAATAGTTTTTCCACCGTTGGTATAAACAATAGGATTGCCTCCAACTTTTAAAGCTTGACTTAAATCTAATTCTTTAATTGTTATAAGTGCAGATTGACTTAAATTTACCTTGGCTTTTTTTACAATAAAGCTACCTGAATAAATAGATTTTTGATTACTATTAAAAAAACCTGATTCAACAATAATAGAATTATTATTTGAAGTAATTAAATGATGGTTTAATTTCCAATTCCCTTGTTTAATAATAATGTTAGAATTCAAGCTGTATCCACCAGAATTAATGATTTTTTCATCTTTATTGTTTGAATCAAAAATTAAATTTGTTTTGATATCAACATTAGATTTTAAATGAAAGTTAGAATGAATTGTTAATGTTTTACCAATAAATTGGGCTACTTTTAATGAAGAATAAGTTAATTTATTAATCTCAACACTTGAAAAAGTAATGATTGGGTTTTCATTGATAAAAGAATTTTCATCAAAAATAACATTATCTGTTTTGCTTGGCACACTTAATGCCGATTTACCACCTGATGATAAAGACCAATGCTGAGGATTATTCCATTCGCCCGAACCATTAACCCAATAGTAATCTTTTGAATATGAATAGTTTAGTGCGAGTAAAAGAAGTAGTAATATGCTATATTTCATAAACTATAGGTTGTTATTGCAAAAATTAAGTTATAAATATATTGAAAATGATTAGAAAAATAAAGTAAAATACCAATTATTTTAACCCTTTCCTATAATAAAGACGTAAAAAAATATTAAAAGGTTGATTTTACTCAAAGGTAGGACAAACTGTGGTACTAGAATTACCATAATTTGAACAACCATTCATTCCTATGGTAACCTCATGGGTTTGATACATATTTTTTTGTAATTTTGAAATGATAAAATCAAAAGAGTAACCTATTGATATAAAGTTAAATAATTTAACTCTGATTTGGGCTGTAATGGCATCCGTTCTTCTTAATCCTACGCCAAAAGCAATTTTATTATCTAAATCAAATAAAGCACTTAAATGAAAATCTATGGGGGTATGGTATGTTTTTAAAACAAATATTGAAGGGATTAAAGACCACCCTTTTTCTAGTTTAAACTTTTTTCCAGCTGTTAAATAAAAATGACGTCTATATTTAGAGTCAGGACCTATTTTACTCATTTTGTTTCCAAATAAATTATGAATAGAAAAACCAATATATTCATTTTTAGTATGGAACCACGTTCCAAATTTAGCATCTGGAAAAACAATGTAATTTTTAGATCCTGGAATGGCATTATCAAAATAAATAGTTGATAATAAATTAGCATCAAAAGCAGTTTGTTTTAAACCAAAAGACAACCCAAAAGAGAGTTTTATATCTCTTTTTATTGGAATATGAAAAGCATAAGCTAAATGCACTTCAGAGTTTGAAAAAGGACCATATTCATCACGTCTAACCGTTCCGCCAATTCCGTGAGATGGTCCATAAATTGAATGCCTTTTTTTACCAAAATGTAAGGGGGCGTGTACATTGATAAATCCATTTTGAGGCGCACCATCTATACCAACCCATTGAAGTCTGTATCCTAGTCTAATATCAATGCAGGATTTAGAACCTGCTAAAGCTGGATTAAAAGCAAATTGATTAAATTGATATTGCGTTAAATGTTCTTGTTGTTGAGCCCTGCTTAAAGGCACAAAAACAATTAAAAAACCGATTAAAATAAATTGTTTCATCATCTTATAATTGTTACAAATCCTTTAAAAACGGAATCTTTATTACCGTTTCTTAAATCAATTACATAATAGTAGGTAGAACTTGGTAGAGGTTTATTATTGTAGGTACCGTCCCATCTGTTTTCAACGTTTTTATATCCAGTCGTTTTAAAAACCAATTGCCCTGAGCGGTCATAAACTTTTACAATATTGTTGGGATACTGACTTATATTTATAATTTCCCAAATGTCATTTACTGCATCATCATTGGGCGTAAAAGCAGAAGGAATGGTAATAATTTCTTTAATTTTAACTGTTACTTCATCAGTTTTTGTACATCCATTATTGGTAACGGTTAAAAAATAAGTTGTAGTTTCAGAGGGGGTTGCAGTAGGGGTAAATGTTGAGGTTGAACTTAATCCAGTTTCAGGTGTCCATACAGGATTAGCTGTTCCGGAGCCATTAAGTACAACAGATTCTCCAAGTTCAATTAAAAAATCTTCACCTGCATCAACAACAATGGGTGTCACATTAAAAAATATGCTGTCTGTAGTATCTGCATACACACAAGTATTACCACATTCAATAATTAGTTTTAAATAACCATCTTCAGAAAACACAGCCGTATTTACAGTTGATGAATCTTGAATAAATTGATTGTTATAATACCATTTTAAAGCTACAGTGTCAGAGCAATTAGTAACTGTAAAATCAACAGGAACAACATCACCTTGACAAAGCGTAGTGCTTGTGGCAGATATTGATGCACTTGGGGGTGTAATTACAACACCAGGACCAGTTAGCAATACATCAAAGGTAACCTCAGCAGGTAGAGAAACTCCAGCACCTGTATTGTCTCCATTTACCATAACATAATATGTGGTGTTAGGAGTTAAACCAGTTGCAGAAATTGAAAAGTTTCCAGTTCCATTAGTTTCTATTGTACTTGCTACGGCATAAGATTGACCTTGACAAGGATTAGGAACTGTCCAAATAACGGCTTGTAATGCTTGCCCAAAATTGGAATTGGTGTTAAATACTAAATTTGAAAAAGAAACGGTTACATTTCCGCCAACAGAATTAGTAGTGAATTTAAACCAAACTGTACTTGAGGGTAAAAAACCAATGACATTGGGATAATCATCAGCACAATCGAAACAGGTCTCAGTAGTAGCTCCTGCATTTGTTCCAGAAATCGTTTGATTGTAACATAAAACCGCAGCATTAGAACAGTCATCATTTGAAGGTTGTGCCAATGATATAACGGTAAAAAATATAAAATAAATACCTAAAAATAGTTTATTCATCATTAAAGATACTAAAAATTAAAGCGTAAAGATAGTTAATATTAATCATATATTTACACAAACAAATAAGATGATAAATCTCATTAAATAAAAATTATTTAGTGATAAATCGTAAAAACCACAAAAATATTTGATAAATTTGACAGAATTTTTTTAAAAACAACTTTTAAATATAATAAATATATGAAATTATTAGTTTGTATTAGTAAAGCACCTGACACTACAAGTAAGATTGCTTTTACTGACGGCGATACAAAATTTGATGAAAATGGAGTTCAATTCATCATTAACCCTTATGACGAGTGGTATGCTTTAGTTAGAGCCATTGAATTAAAAGAGCAGAATGGTGGAGAAGTAACAGTAATTACTGTTGGAACACCAGCAGATGATTCAATTATTAGAAAAGCTTTGGCTATTGGAGCAGATAATGCAGTAAGAGTTAATTTAGATCCAAAAGATGCTTATTCTGTAGCGTATCAAATTGCAGAATACGCTAAAGCAAATGCTTTTGATATGGTTTTAACAGGAAAAGAAACCATTAATTACAATGGTTCTCAAGTTGGTGGTATGATTGCTGAAATGATGGGGTTACCTTATGTTTCTATTGCAACTAAATTAGATGTTGAAGGTAACAAAGCTACTTTACACAGAGAGATAACAGGAGGAGATGAAGTGGTTGAAGTTGAGTTGCCTTTTGTGGTTAGTGCAACCAAAGGAATGGCTGAACAAAGAATTCCAAATATGAGAGGAATTATGGCTGCAAGAAGCAAACCTTTAACAGTAGTTGAGCCTTCAAACGTAGAAGAGTTAGTATCATTTGTGAAATATAGTTTACCATCAGCAAAATCTGAATGTAAAATGATTGACCCTGAAAATATGGATGAATTGGTTGATTTATTACACAATGAAGCTAAAGTTATTTAATCTTAAAAAAGAAATTTAAAATGTCAGTATTAGTATATATAGATATAGCCAACGGTAAAATTGCAAAAAGTGCTTTTGAGGCCGTTAATTACGCATCAAAAATTGGTGAAACAACTGTTGTAACCAACGGAAATGTTGCAGATGATGAATTGTCAAAACTAGGGAATTACGGTGCATCAAAAGTTTTAATTAATAGAGGGTTAGAAGATGATAATCCTAACTCTTTATCAAAATTAGTGCAAGCTGCTGTAGAAAAAACAGGAGCAGAAACCATAGTGTTTTCAAACAATTTAATTTCAAGAGGGGTTGCACCAATGGTGTCGGCAGGGTTAAAAGCAGGTTTAGTAACAGGAGCTGTTGATTTACCAGACTCAGAAGGATTAATAAAAGTGAATGTGTTTTCAGGTAAAGCATTTGGTTATGTAAAAGTAAACACGCCTAAAAAAATAATTTCATTAACGCCAAATTCAATTGGTGTTGAAGAGGTTGGCGGAAGTGTTAGCATTGAAGATATCAGTTCTGATGCTGATTCAAGAATTACCGTTAAAGATGTGATTAAACAAGAGGGTGATATCTTGTTAACTGAAGCCGAAATTGTTGTTTCAGGTGGTAGAGGATTAAAAGGACCCGAAAATTGGGGAATGATAGAAGAGTTAGCTAAAGAATTAGGAGCAGCAACTGCTTGTTCAAGACCTGTGGCAGATATTGGTTGGAGACCTCATCACGAACATGTTGGACAAACTGGATTTGTAGTTAGACCTAACCTTTACATTGCTGTTGGTATTTCTGGAGCAATTCAACATTTAGCAGGGGTTAATGGTTCAAAGGTAATTGTAGTCATTAACACAGACCCTGAAGCACCTTTCTTTAAAGCAGCTGATTATGGTGTAGTTGGTGATGCTTTTGAAGTAGTACCAAGATTAATTGAAGCCGTAAAAAAGTTTAAAGCAAATAATTAGTAAATGTTAAAGGAGATGATTATCTTAGTCATCTCCTTTATTTTTTTCTATGGAAAAAATTGAAATTAAAATCGTTGGTCTTTCGTATAGCCAGACACAGTCAGGGGCTTATGCCTTGGTGTTGGCTGAAAAAAACGGAAAAAGACGATTGCCAATTATTATTGGTGGGTTTGAAGCGCAATCAATAGCTATTGAGTTGGAAAACATGAAACCCTCAAGACCTTTAACACACGATTTGTTTAAATCTTTTGCTGATGCTTTTAAAATTAAAATTAAAGAAATTGTTATTTATAATTTAATTGAAGGCGTTTTTTATTCTAAAATTGTTTGCGAACAAAATGGGAATAAAATTGAGATTGATGCTCGTACTTCAGATGCAATAGCGATTGGTATTAGAGCAAAATGTCCAGTTTATACTTTTGAAAACATTTTAAGTTCAGCAGGTATCCAACTTGAGAATGAAGGTATAGAAACAACAGATGAAGAATTAATTGAAAATGTTGATGAAAAAGAAGAGTTAACAATAGAGGAACTTGAGAAGCAATTACAAGATGCCATTGATAATGAAGAGTATGAAAAAGCATCTGAATTAAGAGATGAAATAAAAAAACGAAAAGAAAGTTAAAATTACAGCCCCTATTTTATGAAAAAAACACTAATCATTTTAACAATATTATTGTTAGCCACGTTCTCTTTTGGGCAAGATGCGTCACAAGGTAGTTCAGAAATAACCACAACAATTGAAACCATTAAACCAAGTGAAGGGTTTACATTTTCTTCTTTTTCAAGAGGAATACTAGGAATGGTGTCTTTATTGCTAATGGCTTATTTGTTTAGCAGTAATCGAAAAGCAATAAAATGGAAAACTGTTGGAATTGGGTTAGGCTTTCAGCTTTTTATTGCGGTTGGGGTACTCAAAATTCCTTTTATTCAAGCTATATTTAATAGCATTGGGAAATTATTTGTTGAAGTACTTAATTTTACCCGTTCGGGGAGTGAATTTTTATTTGGTGGATTAATGGATATTAATTCTTTTGGATTTATTTTTTCTTTTCAAGTGTTACCTACCATAATTTTCTTTTCTGCTTTAACCTCCGTTTTGTTTTACTTGGGAATTATTCAAATTGTAGTTAAAGGAATGGCAAAGGTATTAACTAAAATATTAGGCATTTCAGGTGCAGAAAGTTTATCGGTGGCTGGAAATATTTTTTTAGGACAAACAGAAGCGCCATTACTAATAAAAGCTTATTTAGAAAAAATGAATAAATCTGAAATGCTATTAGTAATGATTGGAGGAATGGCAACGGTTGCTGGAGCTGTTTTAGCTGCTTATATAGGTTTTTTAGGGGGAGATGACCCCGAATTAAGATTAAAATTTGCTAAACACTTATTGGCAGCATCTGTTATGGCAGCACCTGGAGCAATTGTGGTTTCAAAAATATTATATCCACAAACCGAAAAAGTTAATACAGATATGAAGGTTTCTACTGAAAAAATAGGAACTAATTTATTAGATGCTATTGCCAATGGTACCACAGAAGGCTTAAAATTAGCTGTAAATGTTGGAGCCATGTTATTGGTGTTTGTTGCATTTATTGCTATGATAAATGGTATTTTAGGTTGGTTTGGGGGAGTTACCTCTATCAATGAACTAATTGCTGATCATTCATCTTATAAAGGTTTATCATTAGAGGCGATTTTAGGTACAGTTTTTTCACCTTTAATGTGGTTAATTGGTATTGCTAAAGAAGATATGATGATGATGGGACAGTTGTTAGGGATAAAGTTAGCAGCTAGTGAATTTGTAGGTTATATTCAATTGGCAGAATTAAAAGATGTATCAAGTGCTGTTCACCTAACCTATAACAAATCTGTTATTATGGCAACTTATATGTTGTGTGGATTTGCCAACTTTGCATCTATAGGTATTCAAATTGGGGGAATTGGGTCTTTAGCGCCCGGACAACGTAAATTGTTGTCTCAATTTGGATTGAAAGCTTTAATTGGTGGAACAATAGCCTCATTAATGTCTGCTACTATTGCAGGAATGATTATTGGATAAAATAACTGAATTTCTTGGTTTAATATCTTGTTTTTTTTACTATATTTATACTTGTGAAACAAAAAGTTAGTTTAGTGTTGTCAGGTGGTGGTGCTAGAGGCATTGCTCACATTGGTGTAATAGAAGAGCTTGAAAACAATGGGTTTGAGATAATTTCAATTGCTGGAACCTCTATGGGGGCATTGGTAGGAGCTATTTATGCCAATGGCAAACTTAATGAATATAAAAAATGGTTGTGTACATTAACCAAATTTGATGTGTTTAAGTTGATGGATTTCACTTTAAGTAAGCAAGGGTTTGTTAAAGGAGACAGAATCTTTAAAAAAATGACCGAATTTATAGGGGATGTTAAATTTGAAGATTTGTCTATCCCATTATCAGTAACTGCTACAAATATTTCGGCTGGAAAAGAGGTGGTGTTTACCAAGGGAAATTTAATAGAAGCAGTTAGGGCATCAGTGGCTATTCCAACAGTACTAACACCAGTTAAAAAGGATAAGCATTTTTTAATTGATGGAGGGGTAATAAACAATTTACCAATTAGTAATTTAAAACGTTTTGAAAACGATATTTTAGTGGTGGTTGATGTGAATGCTAATCCAACCAACTCTAAACCCAAACTTAAAATGAATTATTTTGATATTATTGGTAAAAGCATTATGATTTTAATTGAAAAAGTATCGGAACATACCATTGAAATATATCAACCTGATGTGGTAGTAAAAATACAAAATGATGCCGCCAATGTTTTAGATTTTTACAAAGCTGATAAAATGATAAAAATGGGAAAGGATAAAGCCAAAAAAGAAATAGAACTATTTTTAAATAAAATTAAAAATGCCTAAATGATGAAGACCGTTTTT
>CAYQRJ010000015.1:0-17043 GCA_964419855.1 uncultured Crocinitomix sp. | reverse complement strand
TCAAATTTGGGTATTATTAAATTGCACAACAAGCGTTTTAATAAATTGATTTACTGTGTTTTAACTAAAAAACAATAATATAGTGGTGAATTTTGCGGGTTAATTTATATAACCCCTAAATTCAATTTTTAAAAACGCTTTTGGTAACATCAGCGTTTTTTTTATTAATTTAGATTTTATTTTAACGTCAATGACCCAAAAACAAGCCTTTTCTTTTTTAGAAGCAAAACATAAAATTGAAGCTTACTGTGCCTATCAAGAGCGTTGCGAAAAAGAAGTGTTAGATAGATTGAAAAAATGGAATATCTACGGAGAGCAAGCAGATGTAATTGTGGCAGATTTAATCTCTAACAATTTTTTAAATGAAGAACGCTTTGCAGAAGCATTTGTTAGTGGGAAAATTAGAATTAAACGTTGGGGTAAAATAAAAATCAAACAGCAGTTAAAACAAAAACAAATTTCAAGTTATTCTATTAATAAAGCCATTAATTTAATTGATAACGATTTGTATTTAACCAACCTCAATTACTTGGTTAATAAAAAAATAAAAGATTTAAACTTAAAATCTAAAATTAGTTGGGAAAATAAAGCTAAAATTCAACGCTTTTTACAATCAAAAGGGTATGAAAATCAATTGATTTTTAAAGCTATAGATGATTTGTAACCAATATCAGTTACTTTTGCGCAACAATTAATGACCAAGCAACAAAAAATATCACAATTAATTAAAGAAAAAGCCAAAACGTTAGGTTTTATGAGTTGTGGATTTTCTAAAGTTGAATTTTTAGAAAAAGAAGCCGTTTATCTTGAAAATTGGTTAAAAAAAGATTACAATGGCAAAATGTCTTATATGGCAAACCATTTTGATAAACGCCTAAATCCTGCTTTGTTGGTTGATGGCGCAAAAACAGTTATCTCTGTTTTGTTAAATTATTATCCTAAAGAGGATTTATTTAAAGATAAAGGTTTAAAAATATCTAAATATGCCTACGGAACAGATTATCATTTTATCTTAAAACATAAATTAAAAGATTTACTAAAATTTATTATTGATGAAGTAGGGAATGTGAATGCAAGAGTATTTACAGATTCAGCACCTATTATGGATAAGGCTTGGGCAGAAAAATCAGGGTTAGGTTGGCAAGGGAAAAATGGAATGCTCATTTCTAAACAAAAAGGGTCTTACTTTTTTGTAGGCGAGATTATTTTAGATGTTGAATTAGAATACGACAATCCAACAGCCAACCATTGTGGTTCTTGTACAAAATGTATTGATGCTTGTCCTACTGATGCCATTACAAAAGCTAACGTAATTGATGGATCTAAATGCATATCATACTTAACCATTGAACTTAAAGATGAAGTAATACCTAATGAATTTAAAGATAAAATGCAAGGATGGATTTATGGTTGCGATATTTGTCAAGATGTTTGTCCTTGGAACCGATTTTCTACACCTCACAACACACCAGAATTTAACCCTCACCCCAATTTAAGTCAAACTGAATGGACTGAGTTAACAGAGGAAATTTTTAGAGAAATTTTTAAAAAATCGGCGGTTAAAAGAACAAAATTTAAAGGATTAACCCGAAATATTAAATTTTTAAAAGAGGAATAATAATATAGTGGTGAATTTTGTGGGTTAAAAAAATAATTTATAAAATGAACCAAATCCATAATAGGTTGTATATTTATAAAAAAATACAATAATGAAGTTTTATTTAATGATAACCACATTACTAACCTTAGGGTTAACCTTTAACGCTAATGGTCAAAATAATTATAAAAAAGAATGGTCAAAAGTTGATTCTCTTGAAAAAAAAGGATTATACAATATGGCACTTAAAGAGGTCAATAAAATTTTTGATAAGGCCACAAAAAATAAAAATCATAATCAAGTAATTAAAACGGTTTTTTACGAACTAAAATTCAACTCTTACCTTAAAGAAGATGATTATATATTAGGTATTTATCGCCTAGAGGAGTTGATTCAACAAGCCCCTTCTCCGTCAAAAGAAATTTTACACTCCATAACGGCTGAGGTGTATTGGGGATATTATTCTGCTAATATGTGGAAATATGCTAACAGAACAACAGTTGAAGAAGATGTAAAATTGAATGACATTAGAACTTGGGATTTAAAACGAATTGCAAAAAAAGTAATTTATCATTACAAAAAATCTTTAGAGAATAGTGGTATATCCCAAACCTCACCCATTGAAAATTTTAATGACATTATTTTTAGCACTGAAGACACCAAAGATTTTAGACCCACTTTGTTTGATTTTTTAGCCCACCGAGCCATTGAATTTTTCAAATCAAATTCATTTAACTTGCCAGGGTCAGCCGAAACATTTGTTATTAATCACCCCGATTATTTTTCAAATAACACCACTTTTTTAAATTTAAACATTAAAAATATAGATGAGTTTAACACTAAATTTTACGCCACCATTGGCTATAAATTATTAACCGATTTTCATTTGAGAACCAAAAATAATCAATCGGCTTTATTGATGTTGGAGTTTGAAAGATTAAATTTTGTAAAAGAACAGTCTGTTTTGTCTAATAAAGATGAACTATACGAAAAAGCATTGGTTAGAATGACAAAAGTTTATCCTAATAACCCTCATATTACAGAAGTATTGTTTGCCATTGCTAAAATTCACTATCATTTAGGTGAAAAGTTTGACAAATCTCATCCAGAATATCAATGGGAAAAGAAAAAAGCGTATGCCATTTGTGAACAAGCTATTAATAAATTTCCTAAATCTTTTGGAGCTAAACAATGTAAGGTGTTACAATCTAAAATCAACAAAAAAGCATTTGGATTTCAAACCGAAATGGTATTTGTTCCCAAACAAAATAACTTATTTTATCTTAATTATCAAAATGTTAATCAAGCTTATGTAAAAATAATTCCAATTAAAAATATAGGTAAATTCAACCATTTAAAAGAAAGTAAACAATTAGAGTTTTTAAATAAAGAAAGTGCTGTGTTTGAAAAAACGTTTACCCTTAAAACCTTTGGCGATTACCAATCACATAGCACCGAATTACTTTTACCTCCCTTAAATATTGGAACTTATCTTATTGCATCAAGTAATCAACCAACATTTACATCAAAAAGTGCTTTAACTTATGATGTGATTAGTGTTAGTAACCTTACGTTTCAAACTTTAATTCAAAATGAACAAGCCAGTGTTTTGGTAACTGATAGAAGTACGGGTAAACCCGTTAAAGACGCTGTTGTGACCGTAAAATATAATGGATACAGTTATAAGTTACGCAAATACGTTACCAAATTAATAGGCAAATTCACCACCCCAACCAATGGTTTAATTACGTTTAAAGATGATAAATCCAAAGACAGAAATTCTGGTCATTATTATTTTGAAGTAGAAAAAGGAGACGATAAATTCAACCCTTCAAATTCATTTTATTTTTACAATAGAACATCTACTGAATCTAAACCTTATGTAACCACCAATTTTTTTTACGGACAGAAAAATTTACCGACCGGGACAAACCATTTATTTTAAAGGAATTATAAGAGAGTCCATAGGAGACCATCATAAATTATTAAAAAATGAAACCACAACAGTAACATTTTATGATGTTAATTACCAAGAAATAAAAAAACTAACTGTAACTACCAATGATTTTGGTTCGTTTAGTGGTCAGTTTGTTGCCCCTTATGGTGTACTTACCGGAAATATGACCATAAGTGACAATCATGGTAGCACAAGTTTTAGAGTAGAAGAATATAAGCGTCCTAAATTTAACACCACCATTAAACCTTTAAAAGGCGAATACAAATTAAACGATAGTGTTAAAGTAACGGGTGTTGCTAAAGCATTTGCAGGTAATTTTATTGATGGTGCTGAAGTATCTTACCGCGTTACCCGAACCACTCGCTATAATTATTGGCGTTGGGGTTGGTGGTGGCGACCAACTCAAACCGAAAAAGAAATTGATTTTGGTACCGTAACAACTGATGAAAATGGAGAATATCACATCACTTTTAAAGCCATTCCTGATTTAACCAAAGACCCTAAAACGTTACCTATTTTTGACTTTAAAATTTATGCAGACGTTATTGATATTAATGGAGAAACACATTCAACATCATCTACTGTTTCTATTGGTTATCATTCTTTACAATTAACCAACAATTTAAAAAATGAAATATCTAACCAACAAAATCAAACTGTTTTAAAAGTAATAACCACCAACTTAAACGGTCAGCCCATTAACGCTAAGGGTAAATTAAGTATTCATAAATTAAAAACGCCCAATAAAACGTATAGAAATCGTTTGTGGAATGATCCAGATGTTGAAAACTTTACCGAACAAGAGTTTAGACAACTGTTTCCATTAGATGAATTTAATAACGAAAATGATTATCACACTTGGAAAAAAGAAAAAACAGTATTTGAAACCGTTTTTAACACTAAAGTTTCTGATAGTATTAACTTAAACGTAAATAAATGGAAAACAGGAATGTATGTTTATGAAGCTGTTGCGTATGATAAAAATGGAACAGAGGTGAAAGATGAAAAATACTTTTTAATATATAATGATACCGACAAAAAACCGTCAACCAATGCGGTGTTTAAAGTAAAAGCACTTACCAAAACGGTTCAACCAGGCGAAACGGCTAAATATTTATTATCAACAGCCGAAAAAGAATTAAATGTATTTTATACCATTGAACACAAAGGGAAAATTGTAAAACAAGATTGGATAAAATTGTCTAATGAGCAAAACATATTTGACATTCCTGTTGAGGAAAAACACAGAGGTAATTTCTCAGTATCATTTTCAGCTGTAAAAAATAACCGTTCTTATGTTTCTAACCAAACCATTTATGTACCCTACAAAAACAAACAATTAAACTTAGCATTTTCAACCTTCCGAAATAAATTGTTGCCCGGTCAGGCAGAGGAATGGACATTAACCATAAAAAATGCAGAAGGAAAACCAGAAATGGCAGAATTGTTAGCCACACTGTATGATGCCTCATTAGATGAACTTTATACGCCTAACAATTTTTATATGTCAGTTTATCAATCTTATAACCGTTCACTAAATTGGTCTAATCATCTTGGAATGGGGGCAAATTCAGCAAACAATGTAAATTATAAATGGAACACAGTTTTGTATTATCCTAGCAGAAAATATTCTTACTTAGAGCATTTTGGATATTCATCTTACTATTATTATAATGGATACTTATATAAAAGTAAATACGCCTCTAATGCTGAAGAAGCTGTTATGGTACAAAGTGTAGAAGAAGGTATGGATGAAGTGGTCTTATCTGAAAAAAAAGGAGGGAAATCATTAAAAAAATACTCATCAAATGATGTAAGAGATTTAGAAGCAGACAGTACTGTTGGTGGACAGATAAATGATGGCGATACAGAAAAAACATCTCAAACCCCATCAAATAACCCTTCTTTATCTAACATTAAAGCCCGTAGTAATTTTAACGAAACAGCTTTCTTTTACCCACAATTATTAACCGATAAAGAGGGTAACGTAAAAATTAAATTTACCATACCCGAAAGTTTAACTAAATGGCGATTTTTAGGGTTAGCACACACACAAGATTTAAAAATAGGTACCATTCAAGAGGAAGTAGTAACCCAAAAAGATTTAATGGTTCAACCCAATGCTCCACGCTTTTTGAGAGAAGGGGATAAAATTACCTTGTCAACCAAAATATCTAACATCTCTAAAAATGATTTAAACGGTAAAGTATTGCTGCAATTAATTGATCCTTTTACTGAAAAAATTATAGATACTAAATTTAATTTAACCAATAACCAACAATCGTTTGAAGTTAAAGCGGGCAGAAGCACAAGTGTAAGCTGGCAATTTGACGTGCCATATCAATTAAATACTGTAAAATATAAAATTGTTGCCCAAGCAGGTAATTTTTCGGATGGAGAAGAAAATGTATTACCCATTTTAACTAACAGAATGTTAGTAACAGAAAGTTTACCAATGCCAATTAGAGGTGAAGAAACCAAATCATTTAAGTTTGTAAAGCTGATGAATGAAAATAACCACAGCACCACCTTAGTACATCACCGTTATACATTAGAGTTTACATCTAACCCTGCTTGGTATGCCATTCAAGCTATGCCTTATATGATGGAGTATCCTTATGAGTGTTCTGAACAAATTTTTACTCGCTATTATTCTAACGCCATTGCGTCACACATTATGAATAGTAATCCTAAAATTAAACAAGTGATTGAGGATTGGGGTAAAAATTCGCCTGAGGCATTTTTATCAAACTTGCAAAAAAATCAAGAGTTAAAAGAGCTGTTGTTAGAAGAAACGCCTTGGGTGTTAAATGCAAAAAGTGAAGAAGAAACCAAAAAGAATTTGTCTATTTTATTAGATATGAATAGAATGTCTAAAGAATTAGATAAAGCATTAGGTATTTTAATTAAAAGACAATCAATTAATGGTGGTTGGCCTTGGTTTTCGGGTATGAAAGAAAGCCGATATATCACTCAACACATTATTACAGGAATGGGACATTTAGACCATTTGGGAATTAAAAACATAAGAGAAAATGCTAAAGTTTGGAGAATGATTAAAAAAGGTGTTAAGTTTTTAGATGATGAATTAGTACAAGACTTAAAACGTATTAAAAAATATGATAAAGACTACAAAAGACACCAACATTTAAGCTATACCCAAATCCAATATATGTATATGCGTTCTTATTTTCCTAAAATTAGTATGAGTAATAGCACCAAAGAAGCATTAACTTATTTTAAAAATCAAGCTAAAACGTATTGGTTAAAGTTTAATATTTATGCAGAAGGGATGATAGCTTTAGCGGCTCACCGTTTTCAAATGACTGGTTTAGCTACAGATATTGTTAAATCTTTAAAAGACAGAGCCATTTATTCTGATGAATTTGGAATGTATTGGAAAGATTTCCACGTTGGTTATTATTGGTATCAGGCGCCAATTGAAACACAAGCTTTAATGATTGAAATGTTTGATGAGGTGACCAACGACCAAAAGTCGGTAGAGGAATTAAAAATATGGCTACTAAAACAAAAACAAACTACCAATTGGAAAACTACCAAACAAACCACTGAAGCCGTATATGCTTTATTACTTAAAGGTACTGATTTATTAGCCAATGATGATTTAGTAAATATAACCATTGGTGGTAAAAAAATTAAATATGTAGATGCACCTACAAACGACCCTTATAAAGTAAATGCTCAAGCAGGAACTGGTTATTTTAAAACAGCTTGGCAAGGTAATGAGGTAAAACCTAAAATGGGGGAGATTACTGTTAGTAAAAAATCAACAGGTGTAGCTTGGGGAGCTGTATATTGGCAGTATTTTGAAGATTTGGATAAAATAACTTATCACGAAACGCCTTTAAAACTTAATAAACAACTATTTTTACTTAAACATTCTAAACAAGGCGAAACATTAACGCAAATTAAAGAAGGAAATCAACTAAAAGTAGGCGATAAAGTTAGGGTCAGAATTGAATTAAGAACAGACCGAAATTTAGAGTATGTTCATATGAAAGATATGCGTGCCTCAGGGTTTGAGCCAATTAATGTCTTATCGCAATATAAGTGGAGAGAAGGGTTAGGATACTATGAGGCTACTAAAGACGCTTCAACCAACTTCTTTTTTGATTACATTCCAAAAGGAACGTATGTGTTTGAATACGATTTAAGGGTACAACATCAAGGCGATTTTTCTAATGGAATAACCACTATTCAATGTATGTACGCCCCAGAATTTACAAGCCATAGTGAAGGCATTAGAGTAAGTGTTATAGAATAATAAAAAATAAATAATATGAAAAACAAAATCACACTAATTTTAGTTACAGCTTTAGTTTCATTATCTTTAAGTTGTGGAAAAGAAAAAGTTGTTGTTGCTGAACTCAATACAGAATTTCAGTTAAATTTTAATCAATCTGCCGAAATTAAAAATGAAAACTTGAGCATTAAATTTCAGCAAGTTAATGATAGCAGATGCCCCAAAGGGGCTAATTGCTTTTGGCAAGGAGAAGGTAAAGTAACATTAAAAGTTAACTCAACTCCTTTTACAATATCAACCCTAACACCAAGCAAAGATACTTTGGGTTATACATTTACCTTACTTGGTTTAGACCCCTATCCCGACATCAGCAAATCAATTAAAGATGAAGATTATGTTTTAAAAATGAAAGTGAGTAAGTAGATTTGAAATGGTATTGTAAAAAGATTCTTAATTTTACCACTTAAAATTGTTTAAGTGATTTACATTAATAATACATCTCTTACATACTCTGATAAAACAGTAGTAAAAAACATTAACTTGTCTTTAAAAAAAGGCGATAGGTTAGTAATTGTTGGTGCAAGTGGATGTGGTAAAACAACTTTATTAAAAGCCATAGCAGGTTTTCATCCCATTAATAAAGGGCAAATAATTTTTAATGATGAGCCCATTAAAGACCCAACACAACAATTAGTACCCGGTCATTCTAAAATTAAACTGGTTAATCAAAATTTTGCGTTAAGCGATTATCATACAGTAGAAGAAAACATCAAATTAAGACTACTACAATACGACAAACAATATTTAAAGCAAAGGGTTGAAGAATTACTTAAAATCACCGAACTAAATAATTTTAAAACTTATAAAGCAACAGAGTTGTCTGGCGGACAAAAGCAACGTTTAGCCATTGCTCGTGCTTTAGCTGATGAACCTGAATTGTTGTTGCTTGATGAGCCATTTAACCAGTTAGATTATCATTTAAAAAACAAAATAGAAAATTATATCTTTAACTATACTCAAAAGCACCAAATATCTGTTGTTTTAGTTACCCATAACGGAGAGGAAGCCATGCGGTGGGCAAATAAAGTGGCGTTTATGAAAAAAGGTAAAATTGTTAGAATTGATACAGTAGAAAATTTTTATAATCAACCAACCAATAAATATGAAGCCAATTTTTTTGGTAAATTAAATACGATTTTAGTAGATAGAAAAGAAGTGTCTTTCAGACCACATCAATATAGTTTAAAACCTAAAAAAAATCATATAGAAATAGCCATTCAATTAAAACGTATAATTAATAATGGCTGGTTTACAGATTATCAATTTCAATACAAAAATCGCATCATCAGTTTGTATAGCCAAAAAAACATAGCAACCTTAACCAGTGTTTGGGTAAAATCTATAAAGTTTAAAACCATTTAGTTTCCTTCTGGCGCTAATCTTAATACTATACCATCAATATCTTCTGATATAGGAATTTGGCAACCTAACCTGCTGTTATCTTGTACAAAAAACGCTTCATCTAGCATATCTAATTCAGCATCAGATTGTTCGGGTAAATCGGTGTCAGATTCTAAATAACATTGACAAGTGGCGCACATAGCCATACCTCCACACCTACCTTCTACAGGTAAATCGTAAGCTTTGCACACCTCCATAATATTCATGTTCATATCGGTAGGTGCATCTAACTCATGCTTAACACCTTCTCTATCTATAATATAAACTTTTATTGTATTGTCTTCTGCCATAATTTTAACTAAAACCCGTTTACACCGTTTACGGTTGTGTATTTAAGTACATTTTTCTTGTCAGGGTGAATTCTTGCAAAAGCATCTTGAACAGCAATCGTGCCTTCATGAAAACCACAAAGGATTAATTTCAATTTCCCTTGATAAGTATTAACATCACCAATGGCATAAATACCAGGTCTGTTGGTTGTGTATGCAGTAGTATCAACTTTAATGGCATTTTTTTCAATTTCAAGTCCCCAATTAGCAATAGGACCTAATGTGGGCTTTAATCCAAACAAAGGCATAAAATGGTCACATTCTTTTGTAAATTCACCTTCTGTTTTGTGTTTAATAACAACACCTTCAACATGATTACTTCCTTTTATTCCAACAACCTCTGCTTCTGTAATTAAATTAATTTTTCCACCATCTGCTAAATCCATTACTTTCTGAACAGAATCTAAATGACCTCTAAAAGAGGTGCGTCTGTGTACTAAAGATAATTCTTTAACAATTTTGTTCTCCACTAAATAAATCGACCAGTCTAAAGCTGAATCACCTCCACCTGCTACTACAACTTTTTTACCTCTATAAAATTCAGGATCTTTAATAATGTATTCCACACCTTTGTCTTCATAATATTCCAAGTTTTCAACAGGTGGTTTACGTGGTTCAAACACCCCTAATCCTCCAGCAATCATAATAATTGGAGCTTTATGTTTTGTGCCTTTATTAGTGGTTACAATAAATTGATTATCCTCTGTTTCATCAATTGAAACGGCTGACTCACCTAAAGTAAATCCTGGCTTAAAAGGGGCGCTTTGCTCCATTAAGTTATCTATTAATTCTCCAGCATCTACAGTTGGATAACCAGGAATATCATAAATAGGTTTTTTAGGATATATTTCTGCCAACTGCCCACCAGGCTGAGGTAATGAGTCAATTAAATGGCACTTTAGTTTTAATAATCCGGCTTCAAAAACTGTAAAAAGACCAACGGGTCCTGCTCCTATAATAATGATGTCAGTTTCAATCATAAAAAATTTGATTTAAAATTCAAAGTGCAAAAGTAAATAAATAAATTTATTAATGTAGGTGACTTTTGTTATGTTTTGGTTTTAATTATAGATATTTAATGTATATTGACCATCCCAAGAGGTAGAATATTGTTTTAAACCCCATTTTGCTGGTCCTTGAATAACTGTGCCATCCAAAATACTAAAAATAGATTCAGAACAACTGTCTTTTAGATGAAAGTAATTTATGGAATCAACACTCACAATAGCACAAGGCTCTTCCGAATTATAAGTGCTATGTCTATCTAATGCTACAAATTTATCGAAATTTCTATAAACAACAATGCCTCTTGACCCGCCCTCAACATAAATCCATCCTCCTGGAGCTGTTAAAGGCTGATAAGCAGGTAAATCCAAATTAATTAAAATGTTAACTGGCACATTTGGTATTGGAAAAGGGTCCTTTTTTTTACAAGATGTTGATAAGATGTTAATCAAAAAAAGTAAAAACAAAGTTTTTCTGTTATATATTTGCGTCATTATGAAAAAGAAATTTGTTTCAATATTAACGAAATTATTTGTATTTATTGTATTTTTTATTGTAGCACCTAATATTTCTTATGCTCAAGAAAAAGGTGCTAAAACGGTTAAAACTAAAAGTAAAAGTAAAAAATCCAAGAGAACAAAAGGGAGCTATAACTCCAGAAAGCGTGCGTCTAAGCGGTCGTGGAGTAATCAGAATAAAGCAACCAGAAAAAGAATGAAACGGGCGGCAAGAAATGCTAAGCGCCGTCAAAAAGGGAAACCAATGAAAAACAATAGACTTGTATAAAATTATTTTTTTTGGAAACAAATTGGTTTTCAACTTAAAAAATTGTGTTTTATATTTGCATTGTTAATTAAATGTAAAAAAATGTTAAAATTTTTTGCTTAATAAAATTAAAAATATCTATATTTACCGACTTAAAAGTATTTAAGAATTTTTAACAAATACGCTTATTTATGTTACAAAAATTAAAATTAGTATTAGCAACTCTTTTATTATCAATGAGTTTTACCTATGCTCAAACAGGTAGAGGAACAATAAAAGGGACTGTTTTTGACAAAGAAAATGGGGAGGCTATGCCTTTCGTTAAAGTTGTGATTTATCAAAATGGTAATCAAAAGGGGTATGCAGCCACAGGATTTGATGGTAAATTCATTATAGCATCATTAGAACCAGGTAAGTATGATGTAGAAGTAAAATTTGTTGGTTATAACACCATTAAAGAAACAGGTGTTGTTGTAAACTCTGATAAATATACCATTAGAAAATATGAAATGAGCCAATCTAGCGAAATGTTAGATGAGGTGGAAGTGATAATTTATGAAGTCCCATTAATTGATAAAGATGGTGGTGCTTCTGGTGGAACTGTAACTAGAGATGATATCAATAAAATGGCTGCCCGTTCAGCTACAGGTGTTGCAAAAACAGTTGGTGGTGTATATTCTGCTGAAGGTAGTGGAGAAAGTGTTAGTATTCGCGGGGCTCGTTCTGATGCCACTTATTATTACATAGATGGTATTAAAGTACGTGGATCGTCAAATTTACCAAAATCTGCCATTCAAGAGGTGTCTGTAATTACTGGTGGTGTGCCAGCTAATTATGGTGATATTACTGGTGGAATTATCTCTATTACAACAAGAGGTCCTTCTTCAAGATATTTTGGCTCATTTGAATATGTAACTTCAGGTTTTTATTTTAATGGTAAAGACCCTTTAGGGTATGACGGTAAAGTTATTGGGTTAGATAAATATGCTTACAATTTGGCTGAAGGGATGATTTCAGGGCCTTTGTTAATGAAAAAAGATTCTACTGGTAAAAAAACAGATACGCCTATTTTAGGGTTCTTTTTATCTGCTAACTTTAATGATGTGCTTGATAATAGACCTTTAGCTAATGGAGGAGCGTACAGAATTAAAAAAGCAACCAGAGATAACATTCTTAATGATTCTACAGGAATTGGAGTGTTAAGACCAACAGGGAGTGGAAGTGGTTCTTATTACAATACCAGTTTTTTATCTAAAGATGATTTTGAACAAGTAAAATGGAGAATGAATACTAGAAGAAGAGCTTATACAGCTGCAGGGAAAATTGATGTTAATGTTGGACCTACAATGAATTTAACCTTTGGGGGGTCTATGAACTATAGAAAAAGTAACATATACAGCTACTCTAACTCTTTAATGAATTTTGATAATTTTGGAACATCTACAGGTTATGATTGGCGTGTGTATGGTAAGTTTACTCAACGTTTTTCTAATAATGAAGAAGGGTCAGATTCTAAAATTAAATCGGCTTACTATTCTATTATGGTTGATTATACGCAATCTCATTCTAAATTTCAAGATGAAAGACATAAAGATAAAATATTCAATTACGGTTATGTAGGTAAATTTGATATTTTAAAAGTTCCTACTTATGCGTTAACAGGTGGAGGAGATAGCTTGGAGTTAAATGGTTTTCAAGATGTTTTGGTAACGTTTACTCCCTCTGAAGAAAATGGACCGTTAGCCGCTCAAACTAGCCAGTACTATAGCTTACATAAAAATGATCCTTTTGGAAATTATGAAAATTTATTTCAAATACAAGCTGGTGGTGGGTTAAGAAATGGAGATGTTCCTAAAAATGTATATGGTTTGTGGGGAAATATGGGAACACCTTATAATGGATATGGATACTCCCAAAATGACCAGTTTAGAATTACAGGTTCTGGTACAGTAAATTTAAATGATCACGCCGTAACACTTGGGTTTGAATTTGAACAAAGATGGGATAGAAGTTTTGGGACACCTTCAGGTAATTTTGGTCGTGGACCCATTGGAATTTGGACAACATCACGTCAATTAATGAATTCGCATATTCAAGAAATTGACAAATCAAATTACACAACAGATTTTTATGGTACTTTACCAAGGGTAACTTATAGCAGATTAAATGCTTCTCCAGGAGATTATGCTGGGCAAGAAGGTAATGATGCGCAAACCTTTTTTGATTATAGCGTTAGAAAAAAAATTGGTGAGCAAAGAGGATTGTCTGGTGATGATTTGAATGCGTTTATTGATGGAACTGAATTTATAAATATTGATGCATTAGACCCAGACTTTTTTGATTTATCAATGTTTAGTGCTGATGAATTATTAAATAATGGAAATTCATATTTTAGCTGGAGAGGATATGACCATGCTGGTAATAAAATTAAAGGAACAACAGACATTACAAAATATTTTAATGAATATGATGCTAACGGTAATTTTCAAAGAAATGTTGGTGCTTTTCAACCAACATATATGGCAGGTTATGTAATGGATAAATTTGCTTTTGATGATATTATTTTTAATGTGGGGTTACGTGTTGATATGTTTGATGCTAATCAACCTGTGCTAAAAGATAAATATTTGGTTTATACTGCAAAAACAGCAGGAGAAATTACTGAATTGCCTAATGGGACAGCTGTTACTCATCCATCTAATATTGGTGATGATTACGTAGTTTATGTGAATGACAAAGATAATATTACTGAAATTAAAGGATACAGAAAAGGGGATACTTGGTATGATGCTAACGGTATTGAAGTATCAGATTATAAATTGGTTGAAGGTACTAAAGGAATTGCCCCTTGGTTAGATGATCCGTCTTTAAGTTCTCCAAATGAAAAGGCGTTTGAAGATTACAAGGCTCAAATTAATTTTATGCCTAGAATTGCCTTCTCTTTCCCAATATCTGATGAAGCTTCTTTCTTTGCCCATTATGATATTCTAACTAAACGTCCTACAACTGGAAATATATTTAACCCAACAGATTATCAATTTATGCAAAATAGATCTAATCCGCTTTTAAATAATCCTAATTTAAAACCTGAAAAAACCATTGATTATGAAATTGGATTCCAACAAGTGTTAACCAAAACATCTTCAATTAAAATTTCTGCTTTTTATAAAGAACAAAGAAATCAAGTGCAGGTAATGGGTGTGTTTGGTGCTTATCCAAATACTTATTTAACTTACGGAAATAGAGATTTTGGAACAATTAAAGGAACAACCATTGCCTATGACATGAGAAGAACTGGTAATTTAAGAATGAGAGCTTCTTATACATTACAATTTGCTAACGGAACAGGCTCTAATTCGGAATCTGCTTTAAGTTTTATTAATGCGGGTGTACCTAATTTAAGATATGTTTTCCCTTACAGTTATGATCAAAGACACAACATTAATATAGTATTAGATTACAGATATGGTGGAGGAAAAGATTATAATGGACCAAAAATTAAAAACTTTGCCATTTTTGAAAATACAGGGCTTAACATTACATCAAACTTTGGTTCTGGAACACCTTATTCAAGACAACAAGCTGTTAGTGCTTCAGCTTTAATGATTCCACAAAGTACTGGTTTGCTAGGCACAACTAATGGCTCAAGAAAACCTTGGTCTTATAGAGTGGATGCCCAATTGGATAGAAATTTTGATTTATCTTTTGGTAAAGAGGATGACAATAAGAAAAAATTGGCATATTTGAATGTATATTTAAGAGTAACCAATGTATTTAACATCATTAACACATTAAATGTTTATAGATACACAGGTAACCCTAGTGATGATGGTTTTTTATTATCCCCTAAAGGGCAAACGTATACAAATCAGCAAGTTAATCCTTCTTCATTTGTTAATTACTATGGAATGTCTGTTAATAATCCATTTAATTATGGTCTTCCAAGAACAATTAGAATTGGTGCATCACTTAATTTTTAATTAAAATTATAAAAGAATTATGAAAAAAGTAATATTAAATATATTTTTATTGGCAATAACAATCAATGGGTTGGCATATAAAAATGTGAATGAGCACCCATTTAGTGGGGGAAGTATTCAAAATTCAGATGGTGATGATAGAGCCGCAGGTTGCACTGTACCAAGTGATTTAATGTATTTGAATTATAACAATGTTAAAGCGTTAATCATGACTGGAGGAATGATGTGGCAAGATAGATCGAATTCAAGTCCATCTTATATTGTGGACAATCCTCAAAAAGCTCACGTAATTTACGCAGGTGCGTTATGGATGGGAGGAGTTGATGTTAATAATCAATTAAAATTAGCTGCTCAAACTTTTGGAACTGGACGTGATTTTTATACAGGACCCTTATCAACTTTTGGGGGTAACGGTGGAAATTATGACCCCTCAGTGGTTCAAACAGCTGATTTAGATGTGATACGTGCTTATGGAGACGCTGAGATTATTCCTAGTGAATGTGAAAAATACGATAGATTTTTCACCATTAGAAAACGTGAGGTAATAGATTTTGATAGATGGTGGCAGTGTAATTATGGAAGTAATCCTGATCCATTGGTATGTGCAGAAGTTGGAGATATGGATCCTGAGGTATTACAACGAATTTTAGATTGGCCAGCTCACGGTGATGAAGCCCTAGGTCAAGATAAATTTTTAGCTCCCTTTTTTGATAGAGATGGCGATAATTTTTACGACCCTATTGGTGATGGTGATTACCCTTGGTATGACATCAATGGTGAAATTGATTGTAGAAATGATAGACGTGTAACTTTATTTGGTGATGAAACTAACTGGTGGGTGTTTAATGATAAGGGGAATATTCATGGTGAAACGAATGGGGATCCTATAGGAATGGAAGTAAGGGCTCAAGCATTTGCTTTTGCTACTAATGACGCCATTAATGATATGACATTTTACAACTATGAAATGATTAACAGAAGTACTCAAACGTTGTATGAAACTTATTTTGCACAATATGTTGATGCTGATATAGGGGGAGCTCAAGATGATTATGTTGGTTGTGATGTGTCAAGGGGATTAGGATTTGCATATAATGGTGATGCTAATGATGATAATGGACAATCTCTTAAATTTGGTGCGCATCCACCAGCTATAGGACTCGATTTTTTTGAAGGACCTTACCAAGATTTAGATCAGTTAGACAATCCTTTAACTACAAATGTTCAAGATGCCATTGCACAAAAAGGAATACCTTATGATGGTTTAGGTTTAGGTTATGGTGACGGAGTAGTTGATAATGAACGTTTAGGAATGAGACGTTATTTCTATTATACAAATGGAGCTACTGCGCCAATGAATGATCCAAGTACTGCGGCACAATTTTATGGTTTTATGCAAGGGTTTTGGCAAACATCTGGAATCCATATTACTTACGGAGGTACAGGTAATGGAGGGTCAATAAATGCTAATTATTGTTTTCCAGGTACTTCTGATCCTCTTTTTTGGGGAACAAACGGAATTGCAACGTCTTCATGGAGTGAAGAAACAGAAAATAACCCAGCCGGAGATAGAAGATTTGCAGAAGTAGCTGGTCCGTTTACTTTACGTCCAGGAGCAGTTAACAACATTACCGTAGGTGTGGTGTACGGTAGAGATTTAGGAGGAGATAATTTAGCTTCTGTTG
>CAYQRJ010000014.1:10234-18903 GCA_964419855.1 uncultured Crocinitomix sp. | reverse complement strand
TAATGTATTGCATTATCATTGTAGTTTTTCCTACTCCACGACCTCCAACAATTCCAATCATTCTGCTATTCCAAGATATTTTTTCAAACAAATATCGCTTAAAATTAAGCGTAGTGTATTGTAAAAGTATTTCGTATTTCTGATAAAGTGTTTCCATTGTAAATTAGTTACTATTTACAAATATACAAAAAAAATGCACAACCTATTTAACAATTTTATTAAAAATTGCTCAACACGTTGTGCAAATTAATAATTTAATTGAAAATTACTCTAAATATTTAGCAGGAACAAAGGTAACGTATTGGTAACGTTTATACCTAACAACAGGTGTTTTACGGTTGTAAGGGATACCTTGAACCAAAATGCGTTCTTCAGTTATTAAAAAACGGTTGGGGTCAATTAATCTGTCCTTTAAATACTTAAAAATTCGTTTTTTGCTCTCGTTTAAATGACGATAAGCAACATATTGCACCGATTTATGCTTATCAGTTGGAATGTGAGAAGCAGATGATTCTGTTTTAACCTCAACATATCCATAAGTTTGAATATCATAAATTAAATAGTTAGCAAATTTTTTAAATATAATTGATGTGGTATCTACCCCATTAAAAAAGTAATCGTAATTAACTATGTAAGGAATAGGATAGAGTGTTTTTATTGGTAATTCTCTTTTTTGATTAAAAACTGGTACTAATTTTATGTATTCAAATTGTAAATAATCTTCTGTTTTAAATTCACGCTTATTATATTCTGGTCCTAACAACACATTTCTGATTTTAATATTTAATGTATCTGCAGTTTGATTTAAAAACATCTCCTGCAACAATTGTTTTGTTTTAGCCGATTTTTGACGTGCAAAATACAGTTGGTCAGTTTCAATTTTTCGTTTTAACCTTGAAGTGGAGGCTTCTATAATGATTTTAAAATTGGTGTTATTTTTATGATACATTAATAAAGCTGCCCAAAAGTGTTTAAATGGTGTAGATGATGTATCAATTAACTGATTTTCTGATAAAATCTGCTCTTTATAGGTAGGTAACAAAGGCTGAATAATTTTATCTTTTTTAACTTGATATTTTACTATGTTTGGTGTTTTTACATCCTCATCAAACCACGCTTGATAATAAAATTTAGTAGATGAATGAGTGATTATTGGATTGTAATTGACTTTAAAATCTTTCTTTTTAATTCCAAATGATTTTTTTAGCGACTTATAAATTTGCTTGTTGATTTTCTTTTTAAACTTTAACGCTTGTTTAACCGAATAGCTTTCGGGAACTTTATAATTTACATTCAAATTAAGCACTTTATTATCTAACAAATACTGATTTAGTCTTTTAAAATTTATGTGATGATATACACTATCTATAATCAATGGTTGGTTAGATTTATAATTAACAACATAATCTATGGTATCTTTATTAGTAATTTGATTGTTGGTAGTGGTGATTAAACTCTCCTTTACCTCATCATCATTAAAACTTACCGAAAATACTTTAAACTCGGCAATTGCCCATTGTGGAAAATCATTAGAGATTTGAAAAACAGGTAAAGCATAAAAAATATTATTTTTTGTATAACCTCCTTTTCTTAAAACTCTAATTAATTTATGCCTTATAAAACTCAACAAATATTCTAAATCATTTAAAACCGTTTTATCTCTTATAGAAATGGTTGCCCCTACCCTTGTAAATTTATAAAAATCAATTTCGTAAGTTAAATCATTAACAAAATCGGTTATAAAATTATAGTCTAAAAAAGAGGTGTCGTATTGAGTTAAAGGATAAAAATAAATGGGAGCTACTTTATAATTAATCAACTCTGTTTTTCCTCCAACTGTTTCAACTCTTTCTGAAATAACATTACCTTTAATTTTTAAATACAAGGTGTTTTTTTCTGTTTGCCCTGTTAAAGATAAAATTTTAATTGATTTTTCAAACAAACCTGCCCTTCCGTTTGGATTATATTCTACCTCTAAATTAATGGCAGATTGAGGATAAATAATGGTGTCTTTAGATAAAATAGCAGTACACCCACAAGATGTTTCAATATTTAAAAGATGAATGGTATCTGCTACATAAGGATTAATTAACTTAAATGTAGTTTTTACCTTTCCTTTGGCTTCAAAAATATTACCAAAATCATAAACAGGGTTGTCAATTCTAATTTGAGAGAAACCCAAATTACTTATTAATAACGCTATCAATAATATATTGTTTTTCATCATACTGGGGCAACTAATTTCATTAACTCGGTACAAGCTATGGCACCAATTGTTCCAACAAAATATCCTAAAACAGCTAATAAAACACCAACAGTTGTTAATGCAGGGTTAAATGCGCCAGCTACAACTGGTGCAGATGCCGCTCCTCCAACATTGGCCTGACTACCAACTGCTAAAAAGAAATATGGGGCTCTAATTAGTTTAGCCACTATAATAAGTAATCCTAAATGAATAATTAACCAAATAACACCTACAAATATTAAAAATGGCTTATCAAATACTTTGTAAATGTCCATTTCCATTCCAATGGTAGCAACCAAAATATAAATAAAAATAGATCCAAATTTAGAAGCCCCCACCCCTTCTAACTGTTTGGCTTTTGTGAAAGAGGCTGCAAAACCAAAAAATGTAGAAATTAAAACCAGCCAAAAATACTTTGATGCCAAAACAGCCTCATCTGGATTATCAACAATAGAAGTAAAATATGCTGAAAGTAATCCTCCTAAATAATGAGATATACTCACTCCAATAAAAGCTACACCAAAAATTTTCATATAATCAGTTGTAGTGGGTACTTTTTCAACACTTTTCTGAAAATCTTCCATTCTTACCACTAAATTATCTATAGCTGTGGTATCTGCTTTTAACCATTTATCTATTTTAACCCGCTTACCAATTCCAATTAATAACACTGCCATTAATAAATTGGCTACAACAATATCAACCGTTACCATTCCACCATATAAATCTTGATTATATTTATACACCTCAAGCATGGCCGTTTGATTTGCTCCTCCTCCAATCCAAGAACCTGCAAGAGTGGCAAAACCACGCCAAGCCGCATCAAAACCTTCTCCTCCTACTGTTGACGGACTAAAAAAAGACATAATCCATATTGCAATTGGTCCTCCAATAATAATTCCAACCGTACCTGTAAAAAACATGGTTAAAGCTTTTGGTCCAAGTTTTAATATGCCCGGAATATCTACACTTAATGTCATTAAAATTAAGGCCGCAGGTAAAAAATAATTTTTAGCTACCAAATGCAAATTAGAATTCTCTGCCGAAATAATATTAAACGTACTTAAAATTGATGGCACAAAATAGCATAAAAACAAAGCAGGGATAATTTTATAAAACTTTTCCCAAGCTCCTTTTTGTGATGCGGTATAAAAAATAAGTGCTAAAACCCCCATTAACAAACCAAACACTATTTTGTCATCTGTAAATAAAGGTGCGTTAGCATCTGCTGTTTCTGCTTTAATGGCTGTTACTGATAATAATAAATTCATAAATTATATTTAATATGGCCCTAAAATAGCTGCTAAAATAGTTAAAGATATAACAGCATTTGAATTTAATGTAAATAAAATATCGGTTGGAAATGTAGAATCTCCTCTATAAATTTTATTGTCTTCAATGGTTAGCAAACAATTATTGGATGAAGTAAAATTACCTTTATATACTTTATTATTTTCTATGGTATAAAGTAAATCAGAACTAAAATGAGAATCACCTCTATACACACTATTACCATCAATGGTATATAAACATTGAAACGTTGAGGTTGAATTACCTAAATAAATTTTATTGTCATAAATGGTATAATATACTACCCTTGAAAACGCCGAATTACCGTGATAAACCTTCCCGTTTTGAATGGTGTAAGCAATGTCAAAATCTGAGTTAGAATCTCCTTTGTATATTTTAATTTGTTGTGCATTAACCAAATTAACAAACAAACAACTCAATAAGACAATTAAATGTTTCATAAAAAATGTTTTTTCAAATGTAACAAAAATTAAACCACGTGAATAAAGTTGGTGATTTTTTTAATCATTTTAAATTATATGGTCTAAATTAAATCGTCACAATAAAAATAGACATTTCAACTTATGATTTATAAATTCTAAAATTTATTTCCTTGAAAATATTAGTTACATAATCTCTTTATTACCAAAAAAAGCCATCTTAATTGAGATGGCTTTTTTTTGGTAATTATCAATTTAATTTATTTTTTACCACGAACCAATTGAACTGTTCCTTGTCCTTTGTATTTTGTGCCATTTGAAGATACACCTTCATATACATAAAAGTAAGTGCCGTCTGAACATTCTTTCCCATTTTTCATATTTGTTCCATCCCACTTGGTGTTAATGTCATCAAAGTTAAACATTACATTACCCCATCTGTCAGTAATTACTGCGCTAAACTCAACTATGGCTTTATTAGGGAAAAAGAAATAATCATTTGTTCCGTCACCATTAGGAGTAAATACATTGGCTTGAATTAACTCAGGTACATCATATACTTGAATTTCTACACAGGTTGAATCAATACAGTGGTTTAGGTTTTCTTCTACTTCTAAACAAACAGTGTAAAGTCCTTCTGTTAAATAATCTTTAACTATTGGTGTTAAACTTTCAGTATGTAATACTTCTGTATTATTATTGTTATCTGTAAAATACCAAGTAAATAAAGTATCAATATCAGAATTAGGGTCATTACCATTGTAGCCAGTATTATTAGCAAAGTCATAGTTTTGTGATGTGTTTGTAAAAGTAACTTCAACTACGGCAGTACCTACATAGTTAGATGTAAACTGAGGAGAAACTGTAGTGAAATTAGCAATAGGAGCAATAGAGTCTAAATAGAACGTGCTATCTTTTATACATCCTAATTCATTTACTGCAAAAAAAGTATAACTACCAGGAGCTAGACCCGGATAAACAAAATTACTCCATGTTGTTCCTTTATTGTCATTTTGCCAGTAACTATTTGTTAAAAAATCTGTACCTGTACCAGAACTAGTTAAACCACCTGAAACCGCAACAGAAATTTGTCCATGCGCATCTTGATTAGCAGATGTTCTACATAATGGTTCTTTTGTAACTACATAATCTTGAATTATAATTGGTTCTGCATCTTGAACAGTAAAAGAGAATGTTTTTTTACAATGTGTTTGTAAATCATTGTAATCTACAATTTGTACTTCATAAGTTCCAGGAGCCAAGTGATTATTAAAATAAGCTCCAACACCTTGTAAACCTGATGGCGGATTAGGAGTCCAGTTATAGGCTAGGGAATCATAATTTGGGTATTGATAATTGTAAACAGTATCAATGATTATTACACCAGCATCAGTACCGTGACATTGGATATCTTGTATTGTAAAATCAATAGCTAACTCAGCAGGTTGGTCAATAAATAAATCAACTGATTTAGTACATCCTTTGCTATCTTTTACATAGATGGTGTAAGTTTCTGTAGGTATATCATTTAATAATAAAGTATAAGGTGTTTGGTCAGTAGTTGTAATATTGATAACATCACCTTGAGAATTAGTAGCCATAATGGTGTCAAAAATGTCATAACTATTACCTCCAGTAATAACTATTCCAGCAAATCCATCATTGTTTCCATAACAATAAGGCATGTGATAATTAGATGTATCAATATAAATAGAATCAGGTTCAAACATAACAAATGTTGTATCTGCCGCACAACCCGAACTAGGTTCTACAACTGAAACTGTCCAAGTACCTCCATATAAGGTATCATTTTGATTTCCACCATTATTTGGCACATTAGGTACTGTAGTAAAATCTCCAGTAATGTGTGTCCAAGTTACATCATAAGGACCATTATTTAAACCTCCAACAATATTATCTATAGCTGCTGAACCATCTTGAGTACCATAACAAGTTACAGAATCTAAAGCTGAAGCTACCCAATCAAATGATACATTAATAACATCTGATCCTACTACAATGGCAGAATCTGTAAAACAACCATTGGCGTCTTCAACATGTAAAAAGTAAGTTAAGTTACCAGTTAATCCACTAAATTGATTACCTGTTTGTGGTCCAACTGTAGCACCATTCCCTGTTAATGTGTAATTATACCCAGTCGGAAGAACCTCAACCGTACCTCCAACAAAAGAAGATTGACTTGGACAAGCTGTGGCGTTAGTAATGTTTACTGCAGTAATGTTTACTCCTCCTGGATTAACTTTTACAGAATCGGTTACCGTATAACAGCCGTCAAATACATCAACATATTCGTAATAAGCATTGTTTTGTCCAGTAACAGTTACTTGGTTAGTAACGCCTGTAATTGGATGCCAGTTGTATGTTATTGAAAGGAAATCATAAGGGTTGTTAACCTGAAGTACTTCAATGATGAATTGATCACCAGGACAGAGTGTAATGTTTTGACCTGCGGCTTGACCTGCGAAATCTATTGTTGGTAAAGGGGCTGGATTAACAATTACATCTATAGTACCTTGAGAAGATACCCCACAGGCATCTAACACATTAACAGTATAAGTTGTTGTGCCTGCGTTTAAAGCTGGAACCCAAATAGAATCATTATTTTCTCCTGTTAACCAAGTATAATCTAATTGAGGAATTCCACCGTCAGTTGTTGCTGATATAAGAATGGAGTCCGTTGGACATGTAATAGTTGTGTCAGAGGTAATGACATTAAAAGGTAAGGGGTCTGTAATTTCTACAATAGCGGTTGTGGTAATTGTATCACCACAAGCATTTACAATATCAACAGACAATTCAACTGTTTCTGTGCCCTCTGTCAGTCCATCAGCAAAAGGAGTGATGTAAAACTGAACGGTATCAACACCAACAGGAAAAGTTACTGTTCCAGATAAGTTATTGTAATCTGTACCATTTGTAGCAGTTCCTCCAATTCCATAATTAATTGTCAAAGCAACAGTATCTGAATCTTCAGGTCTTGTAAATGTTACTATAGCGGAATCACAGGCTTCAGTTATTGCTGCACTTCCTGTTGCAGATGCAATTGATACATTTACACCATTAGAACTAAAAGAACTTCCTTCTAAAAAAACACCTGAATCTAAAATTTGATCTCCAGCATCAGCTATGGCAATTTTAATATGATAAACCTGACCACAAATTACATGGGCAGCTGCTTGCATTACTACCGTATGAGCATTGTACTGAATGTCTGGTCCATTTGCGTTATCAACTAAGAACTGACAATTTGTACAAGGACCTGAATTTGTATTTCCATTATTCAAATTATTTATGGTTACAGGAGTAGTTGTTCCTGGAATAATGGCTATATTTTCTGCTCCGTTAGAATAAGGTCCTGCAATACCAGGTCCACTTAAAAAGAATCCAAACCCATCATTAAAATTAGATGGTGCAAAAGTATGATATTCTTCTGAAGCAAAAACATAATTAAAAACAACTGTATCTCCACTTGGGATAAAATCAAATTCTAAAATACATTCATTATTCATTGTAGCGGAACCAATGGCAGCTAAATCGGGATCTGAAGGGTCAGGGCTTGCAACTCCATTATTATTGGTTGCTCCTGATTGGTTGTTTGGTCCAACAGCTAAAGATACATCTCCTGTTCCTAAGATTATGCCTTCTGATATTGGAAATGATGTACCATTATTATTAAAATAACCTATTGTCGTTTGGGGCACATT
The DNA here is from genome assembly GCA_964419855.1 of uncultured Crocinitomix sp. Lineage (GTDB taxonomy): Bacteria > Bacteroidota > Bacteroidia > Flavobacteriales_D > Crocinitomicaceae > Putridiphycobacter. Next base: position 11,203 of record CAYQRJ010000014.1, on the reverse strand, counting down.
CGCATCAGGGATTGAATAATTATAGGTGACATTTTGAATTATTACGCCTGAACCAACTAATACATTATTTACTAATTGATCTGGAGTTTGCGTTTGCGTCACTACAATTTGCCCATAAGAAAATACCGCAAAAAACATTATAAATAAACTACTAACTAATTTTTTCATTTGATTTTGATTTTAAATTAACTTATTACCTAAACTTGTTTTTTCTGTTAAAGGTTGCACAAGATAATTATTTTTTTTAAAAAAAACGTTCAACTTCTTGTATTACATCTTTTTGTTTTTCTTTATAAGGGGCATGTCCACAATTATTTGGAGTAAAAATAATGGTTTTGCCTTTTGTATGTTTTGCTATAGATTCCATTTGTTTTATTGTTCCATACTGGTCGTCTTCCCCTTGTATGATTAGTTGAGGGCTAATTATACTTTTTATCTCTTCTTCAATATTCCAATTTTTAAAACTAGGATGAAGCCATATATTAACCCAAGCATTAAAAACGTCTTTATAATTAATATGATATTTTTTTAACCCGTTTAGTTTGCCCTGTTCAAAAGCTTTAATGGCAGGTTTTATGCCTTCAATGGTTTCTTCTTCTACAAATACGTGTGCAGCTTCTGTTATTATTGCTTTAATATTTTGAGGGTAAAGAGAGGTATAAATAAGGGCTATACTTCCACCGTCAGAATGTCCATACAAAATAATTTGATGATTTAACAGATGAAGTTCACTTAACAATTGATGTAACTCCTCTGCTGCCAAATGTAAATAATTAGCTTTTCTATTAGATAAATCTCCTTTAGATTTTCCATAACCTGCTCGGTCATAAACTAAACCTTTTACATTAAGTTGTTGACATAACTTGTGAGGGTAATCTTTCCACATTTCAATACAACCGAGCCCTTCATGTAAAAACACAATTAAGGTATCAGATTTTAAATGACCAACAAATTTGTAATTGAGCATAA
>CAYQRJ010000014.1:0-10134 GCA_964419855.1 uncultured Crocinitomix sp. | reverse complement strand
GGTGTGGCGTTAGATACTGCAGGATCTCTTTCTCCTCTGTATTCTATAACCACTTGATCGGGACGTAAACCAAGCGATAGTAAATAGTTTTTTACAGCGTTAGCTCGTCTTTCGGAAAGGGCAATGTTGTAAGCATCTGTACCTATAGAATTGGTATGTCCTATAATTTTTATTCTTAAATCGGTGTGAGAATTAACGATTTTGACCATTTCTTTTAAATAAGTATTGTATTCTGGTTTTAAAATGGCTTTGTCGTGGTCAAAATAAATGGGATGAAATTCAAAATTTTTCATTTGCTCATCTCTAACATAATAGGCAGGCCAACCTCTACTTAAATCATTAATAAAAGTATTTAGCCACGAATGGTAAAGGGATACAGTGTCTGTTTTAGACATTTGATATTTTGAACGGAACATAATAATTTTTCCGCTATAACCTCTACACGAATTTGAACTAAAATTCCCACTTAAATAGCCTGTCGAATCATTATAAGTTAATTTCCCTTTGATTAAACACCAATATGCTCTTCCTGAGTTTTTTTTATTACCAAATCTAACATCTTCAAATTGTAGGGTTTTGTTATTGATAACTTCTCCCTTAATTATTTTTTGAGCATAGTATTGTGTAAAAGGTGTTTCTATCCTTGATTCGCCTTGTAGTTGGTTGTTTTCAGTTTCAAAGTCAAACCAAATGGCTTTTCCTTGCTTGGTTTTTTGACCTTGCTGTATAATAATACCTTGCCACACCCCATTAAAAAAATCTGACTGACAAAAACTTATTGAATGTATTATAATAAATATGAGTAAATAGATGTATTTCATTATTGTTTAAACAAGCAATTACTGTTCCTTAAATATATACGTAAACAAAAAATATTGTTACATTACATTTTGAGTTTAATTGGATTTATTTATCTTTACAAAAAACAATAACAATGATTTTAAGAAAAGCTTTACAAGATAACTTCCCTATAATTTCTGAACCTGAGTTAATTGAAGAGATAATGAAGGTGGCCTATATTCATGAAATGGAAGCAGATGATATTTTAATTGACATTAATGAAAATATTAAAAATTTACCTATGCTGGTGGAGGGTTCTGTTAAAATTTTGCGTGAAGATGAGGATGGTAATGAAGTGTTTTTATATTATGTTGATGCTGGTAACACTTGTGCTGCTACTTTAACATGCTGTATGGATTCTAAAATAAGTAATATTAGAGCGGTAGTTGAGGAAAAAGCGGTATTTTTAACCATTCCGTATGAATATATGGATATATGGATGGGAAAATATAAAAGTTGGAGAGAATTTATTTTAACAACCTATTCTTTAAGATTTGAAGAACTTTTAAAAGCTGTTGACCAATTAGCGTTTAAAAAAATGGATCAAAGAATTCTTAATTTTATAAAAGAAAAATCAAAATTAATTGGCAGTACAACCATTAAAATTTCTCATCAGCAAATTGCCTACGATTTGAATACTTCAAGAGAGGTGGTGTCAAGAATATTAAAACAAATGGAAAAAGAAGGAATGGTAAAAATAAGTAGAGGGCAGTTAGAGTTGTTGGCTTAGCTTGTTTTCTATTAATTTGATAAGAGCTTTTAAAATTGCTCATCTAATATTTTACAACTAAAAAAAGTCCTAACAAACTTGCTAGGACTTTTTCTATATTATGAAAACTTAATCTTATTCTATCTCTTAGCTAATTTTTCAGAAGATACAGATAATTTTTTTCTACCTTTTCTTCTTCTAGCTTTAATAACAGCTCTACCGTTTTTGGTAGCCATTCTACTTCTGAAACCATGTTTGTTTCTTCTTTTTCTTACTGATGGTTGAAACGTTCTTTTACTCATTTCTATAGTGTTTTAGTCTTTTTATAATTTCTTTATCCGCAAAACGGACTGCAAAGATAATTATTTTTTATTTAATACAAAGTAAATTCTAAAAAAGTTTAAAAAAAACATTTTGATGACAATTCTATACTCAAATACAATTACTTTTGCACTACAAAAATACATTTAAGATGTTAGATAAAGAAGAAAAAAAAGAAAAAGTTAAATTATCAAAAGAATCTTATAAAAAAGCAGGTAAGTTTTTTAAATTTATGAAACCTTACAGAGGGATTTATGCTATTGGTTGGATTTTTCTTTTATTGAGTAGTATTACAGCTATGCTTTTTCCTTTGTTAATGGGGAAATTGTTTGGTGCAGATAAAATGATGAGTAGTGGCTCACCTATATCATCATCATTAACTAAGTCTTTTGATTTATCAAACATTGATGCCAGTACAGTTTTTATGCTTCTTATTGTTGTTTTTGCTGCTCAAGCCGTATTTTCTTTTTTTAGAATAGTATTGTTTTCTATTGTAACTGAAAAAACGCTTAGAGATATTAAAACCACAGCTTTTGATAAATTAATTCATTATCCAATTGATTTTTATAACCAGCATAAGGTAGGAGAATTAACCTCAAGAATAGCCACTGACATTAACTTGTTACAAGATACTTTAAACACTACCATTGCAGAATTTTTTAGACAATTCATCACAATTTTTATTGGTGTAGGATACATTATTTATGTGTCCCCAACTTTAGCTTTATGGATGTTAGGTGTAGTACCAGTAGTGGCTATTGTGGCAGTTGTATTTGGAAAAAAAGTAAAACAAATTTCAAAACAAGCTCAATCTGAGTCAGCTGAATCTAATTCTATTCTAGAGGAAGTACTAATGGGAATTACCAACGTTAAGGCATTTACCAATGAGTTGTTTGAATTGAAAAGATATACTAATAAGGTTAATAATGTTGCTAAACTTAGCATTAAAAATGGTTTAGTAAGAGGTGCTTTTGTGTCGTTTATTGTGTTTGCCCTATTTGGATCTATTGTTTTTATTATATGGAAAGCAAAAACCATGGTAGGCTCTCAAATAACTGAAGACCAATTTTACTCCTTTATTTTATATACTATTTTTGTAGGTGCATCATTTGGTTCTTTACCTAATCTTTATGCTAACATTCAAAAAGCCATTGGTTCTACTGAGCATTTAATGAATTTAATTAATGAAAATGTTGAGGATGTTAAACAAGGAGATGAATTAAACACCTTTAATGGAAACGTTGCTTTTGACAATGTACATTTTCATTATCCATCTCGACCTGATGTAGAGGTATTAAAAGGAATATCATTTAAATGTAATTCAGGACAAACTACTGCGTTGGTAGGGAGCTCTGGAGCAGGAAAATCAACCATAGCCAATTTATTGCTTAAATTTTATAATGTAAATAAAGGCAAAATTTTGTTTGATGAAGTTGATATTGCTACCATTAACAGTAAAAGTTTACGTCAGCATATTGCCATTGTGCCACAAGAGGTAATTTTGTTTGGAGGAACCATTAAAGAGAATATTGCTTATGGAAATTTAAACGCCTCAGATGATGAAATTATTGAAGCTGCTAAAAAAGCCAATGCTTTTGAGTTTATTGAAAAATTTCCAGATAAAATGGAAACATTAGTGGGAGATAGAGGTATTCAATTGTCAGGTGGACAACGACAAAGAATTGCCATTGCAAGGGCGGTACTAAGTAATCCTAAAATATTAATTTTAGATGAAGCCACCTCTGCCCTTGATACCGAATCTGAAAAATTAGTGCAAGATGCACTCGATAAATTAATGGAAAACAGAACCTCTTTTGTAATAGCCCACCGCTTATCCACCATTAAAAATGCCGACAATATTTTGGTGTTAGAAAACGGGAAAATTGTTCAACAAGGTAAGCATAATGAATTAATAGCAGATGCGAATGGCGTATATTATAAATTAAACAATAGCCAAATGGGGTAGAAATTTACCTCACAATCACTTCAAAACTTTCATCATAAATAACAATAAACCTAGGATATTCGTCTCCCAGTTGATTGTATTCGGCAGCTTCATCACTTATGCGGTGTTTTTCTACTGTAATTTTTAAGGTATAAACGCCTGTTTTAGTGGGTGCAAAATGAGTTTGATACATTCTTTCTTCTTGTGGTGATAAGTTGTTGTCAGAGAGTTTTTTTGCTTCAGGATGCCATTCCCATTGTTCGCCTATGCGTTCTGTCTGTTCGTAAACTAATGTACTATCAGAATTGTAAATAAAAAATTTGGTTAAAATAAACCTTTCTGGATTTCCAGTAGGCACTTTATGACCAGCAAACTCATTTTTTACTTTAAAGTTAAAAACAACGGTATCATTAATGTGATAAAATAATTTTAAGGGAGTAGGATAAAAAGCCAATCCGTTAAACACTTTGGTTTTAGCACCTTTGGCTTTAGGAATACCCGAACCTTTAAAATAATGATGATGAGATAATCTTTTTCCGTATCCCGGAACAATAACTCTAGTAATGGTATCCATGTGGCAAGATATACAGTTTTTTTGTCCGTAAAAAGGACCTGCTTTCCACTCGTCTCCTGTTTCAAATGAACAAGCTAAAGTTGGTGTAACAACGGCTACTGCATTGTGGCAAGAAATACATAATTGTTCAGATAAATGGATAGTGTCTTTAATGGTTTTATGTGGTGCTTTATCAGTTCCTGTTGGTCCAACTATTACATTGTTTCTAACATGACAAGCGGCGCAAGTAATACCTTCTTGTTTTAAATTTTCATCATAATGCGGATTTACTACTTTAACAGGTTTGTAAATGTCACCATCAATCAATCCTTTAACAATACTATCTTGCTGATTTTGTAAAGGAATATGACAATTAATACACATAAAAGGAGACGTTTCCTTCTTAAGCTCGGCTTGAAATTGAGCATCTGTCCACGCATGAGAATGGGTGGAATATTGCCATTCTTTATAATGTTCTTGATGACATACTCCACAACTTTCGGCACTTAAAGAGGTGAGTCCTTCAGGGATTTCTTGATAAGGAACAGCTTTATCCCAAGAGTGCTCTAAAGATGTAATGTTAGGTGCATCAGTTATTTCTCCTTGGTTATTTTGACATTGAAAAATACTTAATGCCATTAAACATACACCAAGAATTAATACATTTTTTTTCATCAGTTAAACGAATTTTTATTCCATTCGTATTCTGAAAAATTTTCGTGAAAACTCATCCCAGTAAACATGGCCATCACATTAATTGATATGAATAAATAAACGGCATAAAAACCATATTCCATCCAGCTAATGCCATTAGGATTTGTGCTAATCCAGTTGCTAGGCGTAATTAAAGCAATTAACAATGACAAAATGGTAACAAATTTTAACCAATTGGTTACATTTTTTATGGGCCATGCTAAAATTTTTCTCCAAGCGTTTAAATCATTACCCCACACATCTAACAAGTAATATTGTTTATTGTTTAAAGAGGCAAATAATAAAGGATCTCCATCACAATCACCTAGTTTTAGTGTTTTTTTAGGAGCTATAATTTTTAAACCTTTAAATTTGGCATTTAATTGTTTTTCTTCTTGTTTTATTTTTAAAATAGTAGGAGTAGGTATGTCATTATTATACCTGTGACTATCCACAAATTTTAATCTATAAGATAAACATAAATCTTTAATTTGTTCTATACTAAAAATTCTATCTGTATCAAGTTGTGTGATATCAACAATTGATGTTTCTTTTTTTGGTTGACTGTCTTTGATTTCGGCTATAATTTTAGCTTCAATACTCTCATCTTCTTTTAAAATTTTATTAGCTTCATCAAGAATGTTATAAGGTTTATTTTGCTTAATATTTTTTAATTCTTGATGTAAGTTGACGTTAAAATCTCCTAATTTCATATCTACTTCAATTAAAATTATTATTTTAGTTCTGCTGGGATGTCGGCAGTTAATGTTTTTAAGAAAGTAACAATGCTATTAACTTCCTCACCTGTTAAATCTTTATTTAATTGGAGTTTAGCCATTATTTTTACAGCTTCTCCTAAATCGGCAACACTACCGTCATGAAAATAAGGATAAGTTTTTTCAATATTTCTTAATGATGGTACTTTAAATACATATTTATCAGCTTCATTTCCAGTTACATCAAATTTACCGTTATCAATTTTCTCACTTTTGGTTAATTCCCAATAATCACCAAATGTGCCAAATTTTTGAAACATATTTCCACCTAAGGCTACACCATTATGGCAAGATGTACACCCTACATTAATAAACGTATTTAATCCTTCTTTTTCTTCATCTGTTAAAGCATCAGTATTGCCTGCTAAATAATCATCAAATTTAGATGGCGTAATTAATTTACGTTCGTAAGCACCAATGGCTTTTTTAAGATTGTCATAAGAAATTGGGTTGGCATCATCAGGAAAAGCTGATTTAAACATAGTTACATATTCATCAACTTTTTTTAGCCTGTCAACTACTGCTTTTTCGTTAGGCATAGCCATTTCAACAGGGTTTAAAATTGGACCTCCTGCTTGTGCTTCAACGTCTGGTTCTCTACCATCCCAAAACTGTGCTATATGTAAAGCAGCATTAAAAGTTGACGGACTGTTTCTACCACCTAACTCCCCGTCATTACCTTCAGAAAAAGGGTTGTTATCAACACCGTAGGTATTAACGTTATGACAAGTATTACACGATTGTTTATTGTCTTTAGATAAAATATTGTCAAAATATAATTTTTTACCAAGTGCTACTTTTTCATCTGTAATTGGATTGTTTGGATTTTCAGCTACTTCAGGTAAAACACCAAAAAAGTTTAATGCTTGATTTTTAAGTTCAGGATAAGCCTCAACTTTAGCGTCTTTTTTTACTATGTCTTCAACTTTATCTTGGTCAGGTTCAGAATTACAGGATATTAAACTTATTAATAGTGTTCCGTAAACAAAACTTTTTAGGTTGAATTTTGAAATAATTGTCATAGCATTTAATTTTTAGTTATCAAAAATAGTTATTAATTGTTTATTGTGTAGTGATTAAAGTTACACTTTTACAAAGGAACAAATTAATTTTACATTAATCAAATTGATAATATTTATAACTTTATAAAGAAAAGCGATAATGTAGCCATACTACATTAACGAATTAGGCAATAACATAATGTTACACTAAGAAAACTGACCTTTAATAATTACCCCCCTATTTGTACATTAATGTCAATGGCTAATTAATATTACTTACCAAATATGCTTCTGAAAATATCATTACCATTAGCATAGAGAAGTAGCCCTAATAATAAAATCATTCCAGCAATCTGGGCATATTCCATAAACTTTTCGTTAGGTTTTCGTCCCGAAATCATTTCGTAAAGTGTAAACATAATATGACCTCCATCTAAAGCAGGAATAGGTAATACGTTCATAAAAGCAAGCACTAATGATAAAAAAGCAGTATTTAACCAAAATGAGTGCCAATCCCAAGTAGCTGAATACATACTACCAATAGCACCAAATCCTCCAATTGATGAAGCACCTTTTGAAGTAAATAAATATTTCATTTGAGATACATAATCGGATAAAGTTTGTAAGCCGAATTTAAAACCATTGGTAATGCTACCAATAAAGCCATATTTTTTTGTTTTTATTTTATTTACATCAAACCCTTTGTTTACAATGCCTATTGTACCATTGCTATCAACATTAACAGTTAGAGGGTTAATTTGCTTATTTCTAACAACTTCAACCTCAATTTGCTTGTTTTTATTGTCCTTAATCACGTCAACAAATTCATCCCAATACACAACAGTTTTTCCGTTTACTGATGTTACAACATCACCTTTAATAAAGCCTGCTTTATCTGCATTTTTTTTGGGTAAAACACTATCAATTTCGGCTAATATTCTAGGAGTAAAAGGAAGCATTGCACCTTCTTTAAACATTGTCATATCAATATCTTCTGGCAATGTTATGGTTTCTTTTTCCCCTGTTTGATGTAATACTTCAATAATTCTACCATCACGCATAGCAATTTCTTTGGTTAGTTCCATGCGGTCAACACTAAAAGGTTTGGTGCCATTAATAGATAAAATTTTGTCGCCATCTTTAAATCCAAATTGCTCAAAATATTCATGTACAGCTAAGCCATTGTCAAGGTCATCATTGGTAATGTAATCTTTGCCCCAAATGAACAGAACCATCATATAAATTAAAATACCAAGTATTAAGTTAACGGTAACTCCACCAGCCATTATAATTAAACGTTGCCAAGCTGGTTTTGCTCTAAATTCCCATGGTTGAGGTTCTTTTTTCATTTGTTCCTTATCCATAGATTCGTCAATCATTCCAGCTATTTTAACATACCCACCTAAAGGAATCCATCCAATCCCCCATTCTGTTTCGCCAATTTTCTTTTTAAATAAAGAGAATTTATAATCAAAAAATAAATAGAATTTTTCAACTTTTACTTTAAACCATTTGGCAGGTAAATAGTGACCAAACTCATGTAAAACAATAAGTATTGATAAACTTAAAATTAATTGCCCTGCTTTTATTAAAAATTCCATTTGCTGATTTTAAAATTTGAAACGTCAAATATAATTACATTTTTTATGATAGATTGATTTTATGATAAAATAAAAGATTAATTTTTCTTAAAAAAATATTATCAAAATTTCACAACAATGTTCGCATAAACAGCATAATGATCAGAATATCCCCCGTAATATTTAGTACCACCATAAGTTCGGCTGGGAACAGTGTTTCCGTCACGGTGAGTAAAAGTGACATAATCTTCATCATAAATCTCACCATTTTTTTTAGAGATATTATAGGTGTTGTCTTTTAATAATGATTTTGTGATAATAATTTGATCAAACACCATCCATTCTCCTTGGTGGTTAACTGTGCCCGTATTTCTATCTTCATACCGTCTATGTAAGTTGTAAAAATCATCTTTCATCAGATACTTGTGGATACTTTCGTTTGAAGGTTCATCATTAAAATCGCCCATAACAATGATGTCTTGGTTAGGATTTTTTTCTAATAAATCATCAATGATTTGACGTAATGATTTAGCTACGGCAATTCTTTTATGTTCGGTTTCATCTTCACCTTTACGGCGACTAGGCCAATGCGTAATAAAAATTGTGATGGGGGCTTGATTAAAAAAGTTCCCTTTAATTTCTAAAATATCTCTAGTATTATTGTTGCCATGACCAGATACTCGGTGGTAATTATAATCTATGAGGTTAAATATATCTTTATTATAAATGGCAGCTACATCAATGCCTCTTGTGTCGTTGTTTTCGGCGTGGATAATGCCGTAATTAGTGTTTTTTAATTTTGAGGTGTGAATTAAATCATCAACCACATCAAAATTTTCTACTTCAGCTAAGCCCATAACTACTGGGTCAATATCACTTATAACTTCTGATAGATGAATAAGTTTTTTGTTGTATTTTTCTTTGTCCCACTGATGCTCTCCAATAGGCGTAAAGGATTCATCTGATGTTTGAGGGTCGTCATAAATATCAAATAGATTTTCTACATTGTAAAAGCCAATGGTTATTTTTTTAGATTGAGAAGTAGGATTGTTCATAGTATTGTCATTTTTTTGATTAGTGTCAAAATTATTAATGATGTCGGCTTCATCAGCATGATTTGATTTGTTTTTAAAGTAGATGGCAACCACAATAACAAGAAGTCCTATAATAATAGAGGCAGTTTTTTTTGACATTTTTTTATGCAAAGTTACATTAATTTTTTTATTTAAGGTTTACTTATAAAAAATCACTTTAAAATGTCAATTCCGTCCTAAACGTTTTTAAAATTAACAATTAAAAGCTTGAATTTATTTATAATTTAACCGCAAAAATTCATTGAATTAGCTTTGTTTAGATGTGAAATTTTAAAATCCGTAAGAATACCTTAGTATTTCAAGGGTTTTGAAATGTAGCAGATGAATAAAGATAATTTCAAACTCCCTCAAATTTGGGTATTATTAAACTGTATCATAAGTGCCTTAATAATTTGATTTACTACATTTATTTAACTATAATATTGTCCGAACTTTTAAGGGGTTAATATAATGCGAATAAAAATGATGTTGTTATGGAACCGGCTAAAAGTAATGAAGTTATTAAAACTATAAAAAAATGGAGAAAATACAAATGCCCCATTCATGTTTGCTATGTCACCAGCCAAAGTTAATTACATTGAAAAGAAAAAATAATGAAGAGTAATTTTTTATTTTTTCTCCT
>CAYQRJ010000013.1:0-20078 GCA_964419855.1 uncultured Crocinitomix sp. | reverse complement strand
GGTTTACGCTCAATTTCCCATTTAAAGTTAGGTAGAAACAATTCTTTTTCAGGTATTTGGTTAATCGGGTAAAAGGAGGCTTCTACTTGTTTTACAAATTTGATTTGATTAATATCCGAGTTTAAAAAAAGAATGGTGATGTATTCTGATAACATTTGATTTTTCCCCATTAATGTTTTTATTTCATTTCCTAAACTATCTTTTTTGGTGTCAACTGGATAGTAAATGGTTTGAGCAAGATCAAGTACTTCTATTTTTTTAATTTTTGAAGAATCTAGGTAAGCAATAATGTGTTTGCCTGATATTTGGTCGTAATGAGTGGAGTCGTGTTGAGTAGCAACAAATGAATGGTTAAATAATTGTAGTTTTTCTATTTCATTATTAATCATTACAGCATCAATAGAATCGGCTGAAAGTTGAGTTAATTCTCTCCAAATTATTGGATTTTTTCTCATTTTAATTATAGAATCTTGTTCAGAGTAATAAATTGAATCGCAAACGCCAACTATATCACCTTGAAAAATTTCAACACTAAAAATTGCAATATTTGTTGTTAACTCTGTAAGGGAATCTTTTTGCTGATATATGGTATCTGCCTTTAGTATAAGTGTATCTTTATTAGTGTATTTATAAATACGAGCGTTATCAGCTAGAGTAATTTTTAAATTATTAGGTGATTTAAAAAGGTAATTGCTTTTAAGTTGTATATTTTCAGTGCTATCATAAATAGAAACATTTTGATAACCATAGGCTATGTCATTGACTTGTTCATAAATTAAGCTGTCGGCATAAATGGTTGTAGATGAATTTTGAAAGATAGTAGCCCCATTCCATAGATTTAATAATTCATTTTGAGTATCATAATATCCTTTTTTACAGTGCACAATAGTTGAGTCAAACGTAATGATGGTTGGTCCGTGAAAATACACGGTTTGTGTATTGGTGTTAAATTCTAATGTGTCGGCAGACAAGTGATAATTAGGGTGGGTTACTTCAACAGAATCTTTAAAAAAGAAGGTTTTTGATTGGGCGTAGTAATATCCTTCTTTAGAAGTAAGGTTTAAATCTTGATTGATGCTATTAATAACTGCCCAGTTGGTGTAATATCCCATAGATTGATTAGCGTCAAATTCAAGTGAGTCAGTGGTCATTTTAAATTCATTATCTCTAAACCTTACATTACTTCTTAAAATTCCAATATTGGTATTTCCGTCAAAGTAAAGCGAATCGCAAAATAAATTAAGGGTGTCGGCTTGGTTGATTTGAACTCTACTATAAGCCCTAATCCAATTTTCTGTTTTATGAAAATAGGCAGAATCGCAATACATATTTTTATTGCCTGTTTTAAAATGGACATTGCCTTTTAGTTTTCCTGCACCAGGAAATTCTGTCGAGCTAACAAATTCATCAGAGTGAACCAATTCTATTTGTTGTTGTCCAAAAGTTAAAGATTGCAAACACGCAAAAAAGGCACTTAAAATAAGCGCCCTTAATGTTAAATATGTTTGTTTTTGCTTCAATTTATCTAATTATAGTTTGATTTCTGTCTGGACCAACAGATACAATACTAATTGGTGTTTGCAATTCTTGTTCCAAATAAGTGATGTAGTCTTTAAATTCTTTTGGGGCATCATTCATTGACTCCAGCTTAGTTAAATCTTTTTTCCAACCTTTTATTTTTTTATAGATAGGTTTAACGTCTAAATTTGTAATATCGTATGGAAAGTAGTCAACTTTTTCGCCGTTAATTTCATAATGGGTACAAACTTCAATGGTATCAAAAGTGTCTAATACATCAGCTTTCATCATAGATAATTGAGTAGCACCATTAATCATAATGGCATATTTTAAAGCAGGTAAGTCTATCCAACCACATCTGCGGTCTCTACCTGTTGTAGCGCCGTATTCGTGACCAATTTTTCTAATTTCTTCACCAACCTTATCGTTTAGTTCGGTAGGAAAAGGACCTGAGCCAACTCTTGTACAATAGGCTTTAAAAATACCAATTACTTCTCCAATTTTATTGGGGGCAACCCCTAAACCAGTGCAAGTACCTGCAGTGGTTGTGTTTGATGAGGTAACAAAAGGATAAGTTCCGAAATCTATATCTAACATAGTACCTTGCGCACCTTCTGCTAAAACTGTTTTGCCTGTTTTTAATGCGTTATTAATGTAATGTTCTGAATCAATTAAAGTAAATTTTGACAAAAATTCCATAGCATCAAACCATTCAGGTTCAAATTCATCTAGTATTGACTGATAATCATAATCACCCAAAATGGCTTTATGTTTAGCTACTAAATTATTATATTTTTCTTTAAAATTAGGCAGTAAAGAGTCGCCAATTCTCAAACCATTTCTACCCGTCTTATCCATATAAGTTGGACCTATTCCTTTAAGGGTGGAACCAATTTTCTTTTTACCTTTTTGCTCTTCACTATATTTATCTAAAATTTTATGAGTAGGTAAAATTAAATGTGCTTTTTTAGAGATTAACAATTTTGGTACTAAATCAACGCCAATGGCTTCTAGTGCTTCAATTTCTTTTCGTATAATAATAGGGTCAATAACTACACCGTTTCCAATAATATTGATGGTATTATCTCTAAAAACCCCAGAAGGAATAGTATGTAAAACGTGTTTTTTTCCTTCAAATATTAATGTATGTCCTGCGTTAGGTCCGCCTTGAAAACGGGCAATAATATCATATTTTGGGGTTACCACATCTACAATTTTTCCTTTTCCCTCATCTCCCCATTGTAATCCTAATAAAACGTCAACTTTCATTATGTTAAGTTATTTTTTTGTAATTTATTCAAAATTTTGTTTTGCATCATCAATTGATTTTGCAATATTAAGCACTGTATTTAATTTAGTAAGCAATAAAACCTGATTAATTTTACCAGAGATATTAACAATGTACATTTCGCCACCCGAATTTCTGCTTTTTGTAAAGATTTTAATTAAAGTGTTTAACCCTAAACTATTAATTAAATCTAATTCTTTAAGGTCAATAATCAAATTTGGCGAATGATTTTCAATCACATCAAAAGCGGTTTGTGTTAGGGGATTAAAATCTTCTTCAGATAGACCTTTACCAGAAAGGCTAATCACTGAATAGTTGTTAAATGATTTATTTTTTATGTTTAGACTCATTATCTAAGTTTGTTCGTTCACCATAAAAATAAAGCGAATGGTGGTGTATTTTTAAATTAAATAATTCTTCTATAGTAGCTTTTATTTTTTCTATCCTAGGATCGCAAAACTCTATTACCTCATCAGTATTGGTAACAATAATGTGGTCGTGTTGGCGGTAGCCAAAAGATTTTTCGTATTGAGAAGTGTTGCCTAATTGGTGTTTTCTTATCAGGTTACAAGCCATTAATAAGTCAATAGTGTTGTAGAGGGTTGCTTTACTGACTCTATATTTTTTTTCTTTCATTTTAATGTACAAATCCTCTATGTCAAAGTGTCCTTTGCTACTATAAATCTCTTGTAAAATGGCAAACCTTTCAGGTGTTTTTCTGTGGCTGTTTTTTTCCAAGTAATCACTAAACAATTCTTTGACTTTTTCTTGTAACTCTTCCTTGTCCATTAAAAATAATTAAAGCGTAAAGATAAATAAATACCTTTAATAAAAAAAATACTTTTATAAAATAAACTAATATTTGTAACGTTTCATTAATTTCGCCTTCTATTTTATAAATGAGAAAATTTTTAGTCATATTAATTACAATACTTTTAACTTTTGGTTTAAAAGCACAAGTAGGTAAAAATTATCCTACATTTGACCATAAAAAATTTCATTTTGGTTTTGCATTAGGATTAAATACAGCCGATTTTAATTATAAGTTTAAGTTAGATAGCACAAATGTAGATTCTATTGTAAGTCTTGATGTAAAAAAACAAGGTGGATTTAATTTAGGAATTGTATCTTCTTGGGACATCAATCCATTAATTCATATTAGATTTATACCTTCATTATCTTTTCAAGAAAGGACTTTTACTTACACATATAAAAACCCAGATTATTATAAGGATACAGAAAAAAATCCTAAATATATTGATAGGGTTTCAAGATTGGGCTCAACGACCTTAGATTTTCCATTAATGCTAAAGTTGAGAACCAAACGAATTAATAACTTTGCTGCTTATTTTTTAACAGGAATGCAATATAGCATTGATTTAGCTACTCAATCTAAAGTTAAACCAGATATTTCTAATCCTATAATGAAAATGAAGCAACATGATTATGCTTATCAATTTGGTGGTGGATTTGACTTTTTTTTACAATACTTTAAGTTTGCCATTGAATTAAAAATATCTAATGGTTTAAGAGATGTTAATATTTATGACGGCACATTTTTTAACAATCCTATAACTGATTTACGTACAAAGGTTTGGTGGTTTTCAATAACGTTTGAAGGGTAATTTTTATATAAAAAAACTTACTTCACTAAAAAAAACTTGTTAATAAAAACACTTGTTCAACAAACGCTTTTGTTGGTTTTGCGTTTACCTTTGTGTAAAACTTTTTTTTATGTTAAAAATTGGCTTGTTTGGTGTAGGACACCTTGGTAAAATTCACGCAAAATTAATTAATGAATTAAACCATAAATTTGAATTTGTAGGTTTTTTTGACCCTAGTGATTCAGATGCTAATCAAATGATTGAACAATATGGTTTAAAAAGATTTAATTCTGTTGATGAATTACTCAATGGTGTTGACTGTATTGATATTGTTACACCAACTTTGGCTCATTTTGAAATTGCATCTCAAGCCTTGCGAAAAGGTAAACACGTTTTTATTGAAAAACCAATAACTCAAACAGATGAAGAGGCAGAAAAGTTAATTAAATTAGCTAATGAAGCTGAAGTTATTGTACAAGTAGGGCATGTAGAGCGATTTAACCCAGCTTTTGTAGCCGCTCTACCTTATATTGATGAGCCAATGTTTATAGAAACACACCGCTTGGCACAATATAACCCTAGAGGTACAGATGTGCCTGTAGTGTTAGATTTAATGATTCACGATTTAGATATTATTTTGAGTACGGTAAAATCAAAAGTTAAAAAAATTAGTGCCAATGGTGTTGCTGTAGTAAGTGATACCCCAGATATTACCAATGTAAGATTAGAATTTGAAAATGGATCGGTAGCTAATTTAACTGCTTCAAGAATTTCATTAAAAAATATGCGTAAATCAAGATTTTTTCAGAAAGACGCCTATATATCTGTTGATTTTTTAGATAAAAAAATGGAAGTGGTAAAAATGACGTCATTAAATGGAGAGCCAGACCCTTTTGATATTATTTTTGATTTAGGAGAAGGAAAAGAAAAAAAGAAAATAGAAATTTTTAATCCAGAATTAGATGATACTAACGCTATTAAAGATGAGTTAATTAATTTTTACAACTCTATTTCTACTGATACACTACCCATTGTTTCTATTACAGATGGTTATAATGCTCTAATGGTAGCCAATAAAATTTTAGATAAAATTAAAAACCAATTTGTATTAGGTTAATGAATCTGTTTTTGAAAATAGGGACATATTTTGTTGTTGCTTTAATAGTGTTATATGGTTGCAATTCCAAATCAAATCGGACACCTATTAAATATTCTTTTTTTGTTGCTGGACACACTTATGGAAATCCCATGCAAAAAAACATAGGTTTGTATCCTCCTTTTAAAGAGTTAACAGAATCTATTAACAAAAACCCTAAATATGAACTGGGTGTTTTTACAGGTGATGTAGTTAGGACACCAGACATTGAGCATTGGACAGAAGCTATAAATGATATAAATAATTTTAATGTACCCATTCATATTGCTAGAGGAAATCATGATGGAGGTGCTATATTTGACTCTTTATTTCATAAATCTTTTTACGCTTTTAAAAAACATAACGATTTATTTATCATATTAGCCCCCGCAGGTTGGAATATAAAAAATCAACAACTTGAATTTCTTGACTCAACACTAAAAAATAACCAAGGAAAAGTTAAAAATACCTTTGTTTTTGCACACGAATTAATTTGGTGGTCACCTGAAAAATATCCAGACGTAAAAGTAAACTATTTGCCACATTACCCAGGGCATACTAATTATTGGGAGGATGTTCATCCTCTTTTTAAGAATTATGGCCAAACCATTTATTTGTTTTCAGGTGATGTAGGATGTACTGATTTGGTAACATCTTATGCTTATAAAGAAAAAGACAATGTAAAATTTTTAGCATCAGGAATGGGTGGAGGTGATAAAGATAATTTTATAAAAGTAGATGTTTTGACTAACGACAGTGTTTTAACTGAGTTTATAGAATTTTAATTATTTTAGATTTATTATAAAAGAGGATATTAAGCATTTAATTCTGTATCTTTGAAATCGATTTTAATAAATATGAAACTAAATTTTATAATACTGCTATCTTTTTTTGTGCTTTTAGGAAGCTGCAGCAAAAGTTTTGGTGATAAAAAAGATTTTGGTAATTTAGAAATTTATTACACCAAAACACCTGTTGAATATGTTGATGGGGTAGGGGACTATTTTAAAGAAAATAATTTAATTTTAGACCATAAACACTCTGTTAAATTAACATCAAACCAAAATACGTTTATACTAAAAATGATTTTAGACTCAAAGTACGATACTTTTCCTACAGAATTAAATCACCAACTAGAATTGTTTGAAAATGACATTCATCAAAAAGTGTTTGCTAATTTGAATTTTAAAATTGAAATTTGTGACGCCAATTTTTACCCATTAAACTTAAAACATTGAAAATATCAGCATCTATATATTCCGACAAAAAAAATGATGTGGTAACCACTATCAAAAACCTAAATGATAATCATGTGGATATGATTCACGTAGATTGTAAAGACGATTTGAATGTTTTTGCAGACATTGAATTGATGCAACAGCACTCTCATATTCCCATAGATTTACATATTATTACCAATCAACCCCAAAGATTTTATCCTGCTTTGCAAACTTTTGATATTGATTATGTTACTTTTCAGTATGAGGATTTAGAGGATAAAGCTTTAGATATTCCTAAAGAATTTTCAGGTAAATTAGGGTTAGCCATCACCTCAAATACCCCCATTGATGTATTTGAAAATTACAAAAATGATTTTGACTTTATATTGTTTATGGCAACCATACCAGGCGAAAGCGGAGGTAAGTTTGACAAGCGAAATTTTAGGAGAATTAGAGATTTTAAAAAGAAATATCCCAACAAAAAAATTCATGTTGATGGTGGCGTAAATGGAGAGGTGTCATTTATTTTAAGAAATATGGGAGTTTATGCTTCTGTATCTGGGTCGTATTTATTTAACTCAACCACCATTGGGTCGGCATTGTTAAATTTAAAACTAAACGAAATTGAATCTCATTTTTTAGTAAAAGATTTTATGCTTGATATAGATGAAAGTCCAATTTTAAAAGAAAAAGACTTGTCATTATCTAATGTGCTAACCACAATGAACAAAGGTAAAATGGGGTTTGTTACCATTGTAGATGAAAATAATGTATTTAAAGGCATTATTGGTAATGCGGATTTAAGACATGGACTTTTAAATCACATTAACGACTTAAATAGCATTAAAATTGATGAAATGATTAATAAAAATCCATTGGTTATTAATGAAGATTATACTGTACATCAATTGCTTAGATTTATTAAAAAACAAAGTAAACCCATTTTGTATTTACCCGTCATCAACGACAACAAACAAGCGGTTGGAACCGTTAATTTTATAAACTTAATTAAAGGAGAATTATGATTATCCACCTTAAAAAAAATATTGGATTAGATAAAGCTAATCAAGTTGCAATGCTTAACAAAGCATTTTTAATTGAAAAAGACGATAAATTTGTACTAATTTCATCTTCATCTCAAAAAGAAATTGCAAAAGGCGACTATGAGCAATTTGTAACAGAAACTTTTGTGTTTCCAAATGATATGCAATTGTCATCAAAAGAGTACATTAATAAAACCAGAGAAATACAGTTTGGAAATGTTAAAATTGGTGGTAATACTAATCATACTATTTTAATTGCAGGACCATGTTCGGTTGAATCAGAAGAACAAATTCAACAATCATCTGCTTTATTGAAAGAACTAAATTTAACCATGTTAAGAGGAGGATGTTACAAGCCCAGAACATCACCTTACAGTTTTCAAGGGCTAGGATTAGAAGGTTTAAAATTATTGGCAAAAATGAGAGAGGAGCATGGTTTGGCTGTTATAACAGAAGTTAGGGATGCTACTCATGTAGATGAGGTGATTGAATATTCAGATATTATTCAAATTGGGGCTAAAGCTATGTATGACCAAGGGATTTTACGTGCTTGTGCTAAAACTAAAAAACCAGTAATGATTAAAAGAGGGTTTGGCTCTACATTGCAAGAAACTGTTCAGTGTGCGGAGTTTGTTTTATCGGGTGGAAATGATAATGTTGCCCTTTGCGAAAGAGGAATAAGAACGTTTGAAACCAAAACACGTTTTACATTAGATTTGTGTGGGGTTGCTTATTTAAAAGAGCATACTAATTTACCTGTTATTCTTGACCCATCACACGCAATGGGGCACGCTTATGGCGTTCCTGATTTAACACGTGCTTGTACAGCTATGGGCGTTGACGGTTTAATTATTGAGGTTCATCCAACCCCCAAAATTGCTAAATCTGATGCTTCTCAGCAGTTAAATCACGACCAATTTAAGGCTTTATATAAAACACTTCCACCAGTTGCTAATGCTGTTGGAAGAGTGATTGTATAAATGAAAAAAATAATAAATTACATAGGTGTTGGATTATCAATTATATTGATGGTTATGTCTTTTTATTATATTGATGAAGTGGAAAAGTTAAGAGTTGAGACACCCTTTGAGGTGATATATAGTCATGCAGAATCAATTACAAAACAAGTAGGCGTTTATTCATTGTTTATTTTTATCTTTTTTTTACTCTTATTTATTATAAATTACACCAACCAAAAAAAAATGTCAATGATAGGAATTGGACTAACAATCCTCATCATTATTTGGGATTTAATTATGCTTTCATCTCCTTCACACATCAGTTTTAATGAAGTGGGGTATGCTTGGATGATTTACGGATTGATGGCAGGTATTCTTTTTTATATTTTCACTATTCATCATTCTATAAAAAAAGAAATAGATGATGTGATTGATGATTTTATAATTTAACTCCAATTGTGTTAAATATTTCTTAATTTTTGAATTAGAACTCTTTTATGTAACTATTGTCATACAGGGAGGTTTTTTGTACGACTACCTTTGTCAAAAAAAACAGTTATGGAAGACATGATTTTATATGATAGATTGCAATTTGCATTTACTATCACTTTTCATTATATATTTCCACAATTAACCATGGGGTTATCTTTATTAATTGTATATTTTAAATGGAAATTTTTAAGAACTCAGGTTGAAAAATATAACCATGCTGCTAAGTTTTTAATGAAAATTTTTGCTATTAATTTTACTATGGGAGTAGTTACTGGTATTCCAATGGAATTTCAGTTTGGAACCAATTGGTCTAAGTTTTCGGAATTAACAGGGGGTATTATAGGGCAAACTTTAGCTATGGAAGGGTTATTTTCTTTTTTTCTAGAATCGTCCTTTTTAGCATTATTTATTTTTGGTGAAAAACTGATGGGGCAGAAACTTCATTTTTTAACTGGGTTTCTAGTTTTTTTAGGGTCGTGGGCAAGTGGTTTTTTAATTTTAGCTACCAATGCTTGGATGCAGCACCCCGTAGGGTTTGAAATTTTAGAGAATGGAAAATATGCTTTAAACCATTTTGGAGAATTGTTTTCTAATCCTTGGTTAATACCTGCTTTTTTACATAATCAAATGGCGTCTTTGGTTACATCTTCATTTGTTTTAGTTTCAATAGGTGCATTTTATGTGTTAAGTAAAAAAAATATAGAATACGGTAAATTATTTTTAAAAACAGGTGTCATTTTTGGATTAACATCCAGTTTTTTGGTTGCTTTTCCATCAGGAGATTGGAACGCTAAGAATGTAGCAAAATATCAACCCGCTTCTTTTGCTGCTATGGAAGGTATTTTTGAAACAGAACAAGGTGGAGCTGAAATTGTTTTAGTAGGGCAACCTAATATGTTAGAGAAAAAGTTAGATAATAAATTAGCTGTTCCAAATGTATTAAGTATTTTAACTTACCAAAGTTGGGATAAAGAAATTCCAGGTATGGATAAATTTAAAAAAGAAGAATTACCAACCAATATTCCTGGTTTATATTATTCTTACCATATAATGGTTGGATTAGGAACTATTTTTATAGGTATTATGTTTTTAGCTGCCTTTATGTGGTGGCGAAAAAAATTATTTTCGTTTAAACCTTTGTTATGGGGATTAATGTTTATGGTACCATTTCCGTTTATTGCTAACTTAACAGGTTGGTATGTGGCTGAATTAGGGCGTCAGCCTTATTTGGTTTATGGTTTATTAAAAACAGTAGATGGCATTTCTCCTACAGTTTCGTCTGGAAATTCTTTGTTTACATTATTGGGGTTTGTAGGATTGTATTTTTTATTAGGATTATTATTTTTATTATTGGTTGGTAAGGTGATTAATGAAGGGCCAACAGAAAAACATTAAGATATGGAACTTTTATGGTATAGTATTATTGCGGTTATTTTAGTTATATTTTTTATTTTAGATGGTTACGATTTTGGAGTAGGGATTATACACTTGTTTTTTGCAAAAAAAGAAAAAGATAAGGTTGTTATATCTAAGGCAGCAGGTTTGTTTTGGGATTCTAATGAGGTGTGGTTAGTAGCTGGAGGTGGCTTGTTATTTATGGCATTTCCTACTTTTTACGCCTCAGTATTTAGTGGGTTTTATTTGCCTTTAATATTAGTATTGTGGTTAATTGTGTTTAGAGCTATTGGATTAGAATTTAGAGGACAATTCAAATATCAAATGTGGAAAGACTTTTGGGATAAAGCATTTGGAGTGTCTAGTTTATTATTAGCATTGTTTTTTGGAATGGCGTTAGGCAATATTGTCAGAGGAGTTAATTTAGGAGGCGTAACTAATGGTATTTCCACTTATGAATCTCACTATTTCTTTTTACCACTATGGAATGGTAGTTTTAGCCCTTTGAATGAAAACCCAGGAGTAATTGATTGGTTTACATTAATTATTGGTGTTATTTCTGTTGTGGTTTTGGCAATGCATGGTGCCAATTGGATAATTCTAAAAACCAATTCATCAATTAATCATCAATTAAAAAATGTTATTTATAAACTTAACATTGCTTTAGTTATTTTAACAATAATTTCGTTGGGGATATGGAAATTAATTGTGCCTACTGCCTTAGATAATTTTTTAAATAAACCCTACTTAATTGTTTTTCCAATAATCTATTTTGTTGGAATAATAGGAATGTTTAAGGTTAAACAGTTTAAAA
This sequence comes from uncultured Crocinitomix sp., assembly GCA_964419855.1. GTDB lineage: Bacteria > Bacteroidota > Bacteroidia > Flavobacteriales_D > Crocinitomicaceae > Putridiphycobacter. The sequence continues at coordinate 8,610 of CAYQRJ010000013.1, read as the reverse complement.
ATGAACGCCTAGGTTTTTTGTTTTCAAGTTTGATTATTTTTGGAGGTATAACCTCTTCTTTAGCCTCATTATTTCCTAATGTATTACCCTCATCAAATTCTGTTAATGAATCTTTAACCATATATAATACGAGTACTTCTGATTATGGGTTATCGGTATCGGCAGCTTGGGTAATTGTTGGAATTATTTTATTAATTATTTATGGAATCATCCAAATTAGAATGCGATCAGGTAAGATTGATGATTTTGAATATGGACACATTGATTAATTATGACACCTTCATTATTAGCATTATTGAGCATAGCTTTTGGAATTATAGGAACTAACTTGTTCTCGGTGTTTTATAAAAAATATTCGTTTGAATTTATAGGAAACACTATAGTTGGTGTATTTGGTTCAATATTTTTTGTAAAGATGTTTGGACGATTAGGTTTTAGTATTAATGATGTGATGCACAGTCAACATTTAGTTTTGCTTTTTAGTTTAAATTTAATTATTTCCATTTTAGGAGGAATTATTTTATTAATTGTGTTAAAAAATATAATATTAAAACACTAATAATTTAAAAATTAAAATAAAAGATACTATTGCAAAAAATCATTTTAGTTGAATTTAAAAATAGATTATGATAACAAAAACGGGACTAATACCGAAATAATATTTATAAGAAACCAATAACATCCTAAAAAAAATTAAAAATAGTAGAGCCCACAAAATTCACCACTATACTATTGTTTTTTAGTTAAAACACAGCAAATTAAATCATTAGAACACTTATTATACAATTTAATAACTTCCAAATTTAAGGGAGTTTGAAATTATCTTTATTCATCTGCTACAATTTAACCCCCTTGAAATACTAAGGTATTCCTATGGATTTTAAAATTTCACATCTAAACAAAGCTAATTCCACGAATTTTTAGGGATAAGTTGAAGATAATCAATATTAAAAATAAACAACTATATTTGTAGTGTAAAGTTTATATGGGATAAACAAGCATTTTGAAAAAAATAAAAACATGAAAAAAATAGTATTTTTATTTATTCTACTGGTTATAGAATTTCACTCTTTTTCTCAAGATTCTATGCAAAGTATGGTTAATAAAGGTGGATTTACAATTTACCCAATAAATCAGCAATTTGGGTTTAGAAATTCACCAACAAAAAAAATAGGGTTTGAGGTAAAACTAAAAAGTGATTTATACATTGTATCTTCTTCATTTGTTTCAACTATTACATTAAATGCAAGGATGTTTAAACGAAAAGTGATTTCTAAAAAAGCTTACACTTATTTTGGGGGAGGCGTACTTTACAAAGGCTTTTTATCGGACCCATTAGTTGGTATTGAAATGCCATTTGGTGCAGAAGTTTTTCCATTTAATGAGTTTAATCGCTTTAGTTTTATTGGGGAACTTAGCCCTTATATAACTTATGGAGTAGGTGATGCCTCTATACAAATTTCTGCTTTTGCTACATTAGGAGTTGGTTTTTATTTGAAAAATAAATAGTAAATATGATGTTCTTTAAAATTATTCTTTCCACTCTATTTTTATTTTGTTATTATCCAATTTTTACTCAAACAACAATAGCATATACTTCTGATTCATCTGATTTCCCAAATCCAGAAAGAGGATTTACCTATCCTTTTGAAATAAATATAGATAATATAGTGTCTTTTGATGAAAATGAAATTGCCTTTATAAGACAATACCATTTATCAGATAGAGAAAGTGGGGAATATTATGTGTATTCAACAGTGATTTCACTAGAGATTAGTTTAAAAGAATATGTAGATAAACCGATAGAACATTGGTATTTAAATAAAATGCAGAATGTTTTTAATGTTTGTAGGGATGCAGGTATAAAAATAGATTTACAGTACACTTATACAAATGGTTCTAATAATGATTGCTTTAATAATAATGATTATTTTTGCCCACCTTATAAAGATGCTTCAAAAAGTGTGGTTTTAATGCATATTAATCAACTTAAACCTCTTTGGAATGAAAATACAGATGTAATTAATAATTTGTCACTTGGTTTTATTGGAATTTATGGAGAGACATATTATACGGATTATTTTGGAGGAACAAATTTACCCATGCAAGCCGAAAATTGGCAAGATAGAAATGAAGTAATTAAAGCCATGCTTGAAGCTTTACCAAAATGCAGAATGGTTTCAATAAGGTATCCTCAGCAAATCCAAAAATTTCAATTTGGAGAAAACTCACCTGTTACTTCACCAGCACTATCTTTACAAGAGGCATATACAGGTACTGATTTTTCTAGATTAGCATTTTATAACGACTGTTTTTTATCTGATTATACAGATGTTGGAACATACTATAATTTTGATAATAATACTGAAGACACAACTAATTTGAGACCATTTACCCAGCAACATTCAAAATATGTAATGGTTTCAGGAGAAACATGTAAAGATTATAATCCTTGGGACAATTGTAGTAATGACCCTTATAATCCAGGAATGGCAGATGTTGAAATGAAAAAATTCCATTGGTCGTTGTTAAATTCGGCTTTTTATAATGGTATGAATAATGGTTGGATAAATATTTGCTTAGATGAGATTAAAAGAAAACTTGGCTATCGTTTTGTTTTAATAGACGGAACTTATACAGATATAGCAGCTCAAAACGAAACCATTGATATAAAAATAAGATTGTACAATGAAGGTTTCGCTTCTCCATTTAACCCTAGGGATGTTGAAATTATTTTAAGGAATACTAGTAATACAGATTTAAAATATAGAGCAAAATTAAATCAAAATCCTCAGTTTTGGTTTTCAGAGGACACAATAACAATAGAACAAACTTTGTGTTTACCACCAGATATTCCTATCGGAGATTATGAGGTTTTACTTAACTTGCCTGACCCTTTTGAAAGTATAAACAATCGACCTGAATATTCCATCCGCCTAGCTAACACAAATGTTTGGGAAGCTCAAACTGGATTTAATAAATTAAACCATATATTACAAATAACATCTCTTACTTCTAATTCTACTTGTAACAATCAGACAATTTTCGAATTAAAGATTGACAAACATGAAAACAATAATATAGAAATATCTCAATTAAAAGTTTTTCCGAATCCTAATAATGGTGAATTTCTGTTAAATTTTGATTCAAATTTAAACGGAGTGACCCATATAGCTATTAATAACTTATTGGGTGAGACTGTTTACTCAAACGATATTACAGCTATAAAGGGGAGGAATGTAAAACAATTAAATCTAGTCAATATTTCAAATGGGGTATATATTTTAAAAATACAAAGTAATAATGGTTTTCAGTTTATTAAAATGATAGTAGATTAATAATAAACCTTGTTTTCATTTTAAACTTTTAAACCAATCACACACACATCATCTAATTGTTCAATGTTGCCTTTCCATTTATCAAAAGTATCTTCAATTATTTCTTTTTGTTCATCAATTGGCAAATGATGTAATGATATTAATAAATCTTTAAACGATTTGGTTTTAAATTTTTTTCCTTTTCCCCCTCCAAATTGGTCGGCAAAGCCGTCTGAAAAAATATAAATTAAGTCATTTTTTTGTAATTGAATTTGATGGGTTGTAAATGGTTTTGCATTTTCAAATTTACCTATGGGTTGTTTGTCGGCTTTAGTTTCTATTAATTCTCCGTTTTTAATTATCCAAAGTGGGTTATGGGCGCCTGCATAATGCAATACATCCTTTTCAAAAACACATAAAGCGATATCCATTCCATCTTTAACGTCCTCTTCACTTTTTTCAAACTCAGCAATAACTATTTCTCTGGTTTTATTAAGAATATCACTCGGATTTGTTAATCCGTATTCTCTAACACTTCTGTTTAAGGCATTATTGCAAACTACACTTACCATTGCACCTGGTACGCCATGTCCTGTACAATCAGCTACGGCAATAAAAGTTTTGTTTTGTTGTTGTTCTAGCCAATAAAAATCTCCAGCCACAATGTCTTTGGGTTTGTAAATCACAAAGGAGTTAACAAATGCTGATTTAATTTGTTTAAGTGGAGGTAATATAGCAGACTGAATGCGTTTGGCATATACAATACTATCCGTAATTTCTTGATTTTTTTCTTCTAATTCATTATAAGCAGTATCAACTATCTTTTTTTGGTCATGAATAATTTTATTTTGCTTTTTACTTACTTTTAATCTGTTAAAAACAAAAGCTAAAAATAAAGCTAACAACACCAATCCAATTCCAATGGCATAAGTTATATTTTTTTGATTTTCTTTTTCTTTTTCAGCTATTGCTAATTGACGTTTGTTTTTTTGCTCGGCAATTGCTTTTTCTTTTTCGTATTCTAACTCAACTTCTTTTTGTATAAGCTGTTTTTTATTATCATCATTAACCAAACTATCTCTATATTTAATATAATCTTTAAAGGCATAAAAGGCTGGTTCAAACTCTTTTTTAGCTTCTAAAATTTGATAAACACATTCGTTTCCATCTTTAATAACCTCTAAAACATTTATTTCTTTTGCAATTTCTAACCCTTCTGTGGCGTAAGACAGAGCTTTTTCATATTTGTCTTTCATACGGTATATCTCACCTAAATTTATTAAGTCGCGTGATATGCCATTTAAATAATTAATTTCTCGTTTTAATTTTAAGCTCTTTTTAATATATATAAGAGCAGAATCTAAATTACCTTTTGATGTATAAGTATCGCTTATACCCGAGTAAATGTTAGCAATGGTTTGTTTTTTATTTTTTTTATACGATAATGCTTTTTTATAATAGGTTAATGCTTTATCAAGATTACCCATATTATCGGCATTAATCCCTAAATTGATGTAACATGCCGCTACACCCTCTTCATCTTTAAGTTTTTGTCTTATTTTTAAAGCCTTAAAGTAATAATCTTTAGCCGTTTTGTACTCGCCTATGTAGTCGTAAATAATGCCAATGTTATTATAAGCGGTTGTCTGACCTTTTGCATTATCAAAAGCAGCAGAGATTTCACCCGACTCTTGATAGGCTTCAATGGCTTTAATGTAATTGCCTTGTTCTTTATATATAACGCCCATGTTAATTAAATCAGCAGACATCCCTTTTTTATCTTTTCTTTTTAGATTATTTTGGTATGATTTTTTAAAATAAATTAAAGCTTTGTCATTATCTCCAAGAATTGAATTGGCAATACCTATTTTACTTAAACTATTAGAAATATAGTGGTTATTATTCCATTTTTTTGCAGAGTCTAGTTGAATATTTGAAAAATAAATGGCACTATCGGGTTGAGAGAATAGATAGCCATCCCAAATAAATTTATTCATAGCTTTTAAACGTACTGTATCTGCCAGTTTAGGGTTAGACCAAACCTGCCATAAACTATCTAACTGATTGTTTTGAGCTATGGTGTTTTTAGAAAAACTAAAACTTATTAATAAGGTTAACAATAAATATTTCATTTTTTATTTTTCTTTCTTTTTTTAGCTCTTTCTATTGTCTTTTTTCGGTATTCGGGGTCGGTATGATATCTATTTCTGGCTCTTTCTAATGTTATTTTTTTATACTCCTCATCATTTTTATATCGTTCTCTGTGTTTGAGTTTAGCTTTTTCTCTAAACTCTTTATCCTCAGCATATCTTTTTTTAAGCTTTTTTAAAATCTCTTTTCTATTTTTTTGATAATTACTTCCCATTTTAATTAAATTATTACTTCTTAGCAAATTCTCCTTTACTTTTTCTCATTTTTACAGATACTACTTTGTATTCTGGGCAGTAAGCTTCTGTACAATGTTCGTCAGATGTAATGTTGTTTATCATTATTTCTGGAAAATGAAAAGTTGTACTTAATACGCCTGGCTTTACGTCATCTGTAATAAAAGCATTTATATCTACTTTTCCTCTAGGCGATTCTAAACACACCTTGTCACCATCTTTAATATTTTTTTCGGCTGCATCTTGTGGATTTATCCATAACACATCCTCAGTATGAATTTCAACATTGCCTGTTCTACGCGTCATTGCACCACAATTGTAGTGTTCTAAATCTCTATTGGTTGTTAAAATGTACGGATATTCATCTCCATGTTTTAAAATCTCTCTACTTTCGGCAAACTCATTGTATTCAAATTTACCTTTACCTCTTTTAAAAGTGTCTTGGTGTAAAATTTGAGTGTCTGTTCCATTTTTAGCCACTGGCCATTGTTTACCTCTTTTACCTAACTCATCCCATTTAACACCTGCAAAAAATGGTACAATTTGAGATATTTCTTCAAGCATTGTTTTGGCATCATAATCAGGTTGGGCATATCCCATTCTGTTCATGATGTCAACAATAATTTGACCATCTACTTTACAGTTTCCTTGTGGTTCAACTACTTGTCGAACGGCTTGAATACGTCTTTCTCCATTAGTAAATGTTCCTGATTTTTCAAGGAAAGATGCACCTGGTAAAATCACGTCAGCATATTTAGCCGTTTCGGTCATAAATAATTCTTGAACTATGACTAAATCGGTGTTGTTAAGGGCTTTTATTACCTTTTGGGTATTAGGGTCGGTTTGCACCACATCTTCACCTATAATCCAAATGGCTTTTAGTTTACCATCAAGTGCGGCTTCAAACATTTCTGGAATTTTATAGCCAATGTGTTTAGGCACTGTTGTACCGTAAAATTCGTTGTACTTTTTATTTACTTCATCATTGGTTACATCTAAATAACCAGCGCCTTGGTGAGGTTGAACTCCCATATCGGCAGAACCTTGGACATTATTTTGACCTCTTAGAGGATTTACACCTACACCTCTACGTCCAATATTACCAGTTAATAAAGCTAAATCGGCAATTTGCATCACTGTAAATGTGCCTTGGTATTGTTCGGTAACACCTAAACCATGGAAACTCATAGCGTTTGGAGCTGTTGCATAAGCGATTGCTGCTTGACGCACTAATTCTCTATCTACTCCCGACACCTCTTCCAATTTATCAATGTCTATGTTTAATAATGAATTTTTATAATCTTCAAATCCTTCTGTTTTATCTGCTATAAATTTTTCATCAGCTAATCCTTCAACAATAATGTAGTACATCATCATATTTAACACCGCTACATTTGTACCTGGACGTAATGCTAGGTGATAAGTGGCGTATTTTGCTAATTCTGTTTTTCGTGGGTCAATGACTATGGATACATTATCGGTTTTCATAGCAAATTGCTTTAATTTAGCTCCTGTAACTGGATGTCCAGCTGTTGGATTTGCCCCAATCACCATAATACAATTTGTATGGTTTATATCATCTACAGAGTTAGTAGCGGCACCTGTTCCAAAAGTACGTTGCATACCCAAAGCTGTAGGCGAATGACAAACTCTAGCGCAACCGTCAATATTATTGGTTTGAATGACTGCTCTAAAGAATTTTTGCATTAAATAATTTTCCTCATTCGTACATCTTGAACTTGAAATACCAGCCATAGAATCTGGACCAAATTCTTTTTTGAAAGCTGTCATTTTTGAGGTGATAAAATCATAAGCCTCATCCCAACTCACTTCTTCAAACACACCATTCTTTTTAATTAAGGGTTGACGTAAACGGTCTTCATGATTATAAAACTTAAACGCATATCGCCCTTTTAAACAGGTATGACCTGAATTTACCTCAGCATCTAAAGGTGCTTGAATGGATAATATTTCTCCGTTTTTAGTAGCTACTTCTAAATTACAACCTACACCACAATAGGTGCAAATTGTTCTGGTTTTAGTATCTGCTTTGGTTGATTTTGATTCAAATACATCACTAATGGCAGATGTTGGACAGGCTTGTGCACACGCCCCACAACTTACACAGTCAGAATCGAAAAAACTTTGTTCCGTCCCTTTAACAATATGCGCATCAAAACCTCTACCTGCCATGCTTAATACAAATTGTCCTTGCACTTCATCACAAGCTCTTACACAACGGTAGCAATTAATGCATTTAGAAAAATCAGAGGTCATATAAGGGTGACTTAAATCTTTTTTGTAATCTAAGTGATTTTCTAAATCAGTAGGATAACGGACTTCACGCAAACCTACTTCACCCACCACATCTTGCAATTGACAATTGCCATTAACCTCACACGTTAAACACTCTAAAGGGTGGTCGGAGATGACCAATTCAATAATATTTTTTCTTAATTCTTGAATAGATTCAGTACTTGGATATACATACATTCCATTAGTTACAGGTGTATGACAAGATGCCATTACTTTTGTTGGCCCATCTTTTTCAAGTGCCACATCCACACTACAAATTCTACACGACCCAAAAGCATCTAAATTTGGAGCATCACATAAAGTAGGGATAATTTTTTCTCCCTCAATTCGTTTTACAAAATTTAAAATGGTTTCGTCTTTTTTAAATTCGTGTGGTGTGTTGTTAATGTATGCTATCATAACGTTTTTATTTTACTGATGATTTTAGATTAATTTTAGTAAAGGCAAACTAAGATAAGTTTTTTATTGTTTTAAAAAAATCAACATCAATTTAAAATGCTAATATACAAAAATAAATGAGATTAAAATTGGAAAAATTTTAACCGCAAAAATTCATGGAATTAGCTTTGTTTAGATGTGAAATTTTAAAATCC
>CAYQRJ010000012.1:12330-20402 GCA_964419855.1 uncultured Crocinitomix sp. | reverse complement strand
TTATAGTAAAATCAATACCTTTGGTTTTTCCTAAAATTTATTTAGGACGGGATTGCTACAAAATGTATTTTTTTATTTTACACTTTACAAATTAAGAACTAAAGACCTTATTTTAATTAATTTGGGAAAAAAGCGGATATGCATTATTTTTAAACCACAATATTCACAATTCTACCTGGCACAACAATTACCTTTTTAGGCGCTTTACCTTCTAAGTATTTTTGAGATTGTTCGGCTTCTAAAACGGCTTTTTCAATAGCATCTTTATCTAAATTGGTTGGTAATTCTAATTTAAACCTCATTTTACCATTAAATGACACTGGGTAAGCATATTCACTTTCTACTAAATAATCTGCATTAAATTCTGGGAATTTTGCAAACGATATACTTTTAGTATGACCTAATTTTTGCCATAACTCCTCACAAATATGCGGAGCATAAGGCGATATTAACACAGTTAAATCACTTAAAATTTGCTTGTTATTACATTTTTGTTCGGTTAGTTCATTTACGGCAATCATAAAATTAGACACCCCCGTATTAAAAGAGAAACGGTTTAAATCATCTTGTAATTTTTTAATGGTTTTGTGTAGTGTTTTTAAAGCTTTTTTATCAGGTTCGTTTTCAACCACCGTAAACGTTCCATTTTCATTATGAAATAAACGCCAAAATTTACGTAAAAAGTTATGAACCCCATTAATGCCTTTTGTGTCCCAAGGTTTAGCTTGTTCTAATGGTCCTAAAAACATTTCGTAACAACGCAAAGTATCTGCGCCAAACTTGTCCACTAACTCGTCTGGTGTTTGAACGTTGTATTTAGATTTAGACATTTTTTCTACTTCATGTCCGCAAATGTAAGTGCCATCATCTTCTAAAATAAATTCGGCATTAGCGTATTCTGGTAACCAGTTTTTAAACCCTTCAATGTTTAGTTTGTCGTTATCAACTAAGCTGATGTCAACGTGTAACCTAGCAGTTTTATATTCTTTTCTTTTAGAAAAAGTTACAAATTTTCCACTTTCTTTGTCACGATACACAAAACTACTACGCCCCAAAATCATCCCTTGGTTAATCATTTTTTTGAAAGGTTCATCAAAAGAAATGAAGCCACGGTCGTATAAAAATTTGGTCCAAAATCTTGAATATAATAAATGCCCAGTGGCGTGTTCAGAACCACCAATATATAAATCTACTTGGTTCCAATAGTCAGCTTTTTCTTTGCTTACAAATTCTTTCTCATTATGCGGATCCATATAGCGTAAAAAGTACCACGAACTTCCTGCCCAACCTGGCATGGTGTTAAATTCCATACGGTCACCTTCAAACACATTCCAATCCTCTTTTTTTGCTCTTGCCAAAGGTGGTTCTCCATCTTTTGTTGGTAAATATTTATCTACTTTAGGCAAAGTAACAGGTAATTTTTCATCTTCTATTAAATAAGGAATGTCATTTTTGTAATACACAGGAAATGGCTCACCCCAGTAACGCTGACGAGAAAAAATGGCATCACGCAATCTGTAATTGGTTTGTCCTTTACCAAATCCACGTTTTTCAATTTCGTAAATGGCTAATTTTATTGCTTTTTTGGCTTTTAATCCGTTTAAAAAATCAGAGTTAATAAGGACAGCATCTTTTTCGGTATAAGCCCCTTCATTAACATCATGCCCTTCAAAAATGGGTAAAATATCTAATTTAAAATGTTTAGCAAAATCCCAATCGCGTTGGTCGCCTGCGGGAACAGCCATTACCGCACCTGTTCCGTAGCCAACCAATACATAATCACCAATCCAAATTTGTACTTTGTTACCTGTAAATGGATGAATGGCATACGCCCCTGTAAACTGACCTGTAATGTTTTTAACATCAGCTTGACGGTCACGTTCAGTTTTTAAACTCGCTTGTTTTTTATAAGCTGCAACAGCACCTTTATATTCGTCTGTGGTGATGTCATCAACCAATTCATGTTCGGGTGCTAACACCATAAAATTAACCCCAAAGATAGTATCTGGGCGAGTTGTAAAAACAGAAATGTCCCATCCTGTTTCCTTCCCACAGGGAAGGACAACATCTTTGTAGTGAGGAAGGGTTTTTAATTCATAAGAAATTTGAGTTAAAACAGAACTTAAATCATTTAGTACTTCATTATTTGTAAACCTAATTACTTTATATCCTAAATCATTTAAAACTTTTGTTCTTGCGTTATCTTTTTCAATTTGTTCTAGATTGTTATGGTATTCTCCATCAACCTCAATAATTAGTTTTTTTGATAAACATACAAAATCAACAATGTAATCATCTATTAAATGTTGTTGTCTAAATTTATCACCTAATTTTTTCCCTTTTAACTCTTTCCATAATAATCCCTCAGACTTGGTAGGATTAGCTCTCATTTCTTTTGCTTTATCTAATAACAAATGAGAGTGGTTACCACCTGTCATATATCCAGCATTACCTCTCCCTATTTCAGCCCTCTTCCCATTGGGAAGAGCCGGAGATGGGACTCTAAACACAACTGAAGCTCCAACGGATTTTCCAATCCAATTGCGTTGTTGTTCTTTAATAGAATCTGTCCAATCAACAGTTTCTAATCCTGTTAATAATCTATCTGCATAGGCAGAAATTCGCATACTCCATTGTCGCATTAATTTTTGCTCAACAGGATGCCCACCACGTTCAGATACACCATCTTTTATTTCGTCATTGGCTAAAACTGTACCTAAAGCAGGACACCAATTTACCCAACTATCAGCTAAATAAGTTAAACGGTAATTCATTAAAACATCCGATTTTTCTTTCTCGTTAAATGATTTCCATTGTTCTGCAGTAAACACATCAGTTTGACTACAAGCAGCATTAATATTGGCATTTCCTTCATTTTCAAAAATGGCAATCAATTCGTTAATATCCTCAGCTTTGTTGGTGTTGTTATTGTACCACGAGTTGAAAATTTGCTTAAAAATCCACTGTGTCCATTTGTAATAATTAGGATTTGATGTTTGAACTTGTCTGTCCCAATCAAATGAAAAACCAATTTTATCTAATTGCTCACGATAACGCTTTAAGTTTTTTTCGGTAGTAATTGCAGGATGTTGACCTGTTTGAATGGCATATTGTTCGGCAGGTAAACCAAACGAATCATAACCCATGGGGTGTAAAACATTATAACCTTGTAAACGTTTGTAACGGGCGTAAATATCTGACGCTATATAACCAAGTGGATGACCAACATGTAAACCTGCTCCACTAGGATAAGGAAACATATCTAAACCATAATATTTTGGTTTGTCCGAATTATCTTCCGCTTTAAAAGTTTTATTTTCAGCCCAAAATTTGCGCCATTTTTGTTCTATGTCGTTAAAAGTGTATTCCATCTTGCAATAAATATAAGATGCAAAGATAATTGATTTGAGTAAGGGTACAAATAAATTGATTTAAAACTGGTTTTAATAACCACTCCCATCCTAAATGTTTATTTAAATTAACACCTAAAATCTTGATTAGCGACCATAAAAGATGATCTTTCCCATTTACAAGTAAAGGTAGTGATTCCGAAAAGGACAATTAGGAATTGTATCAAATTGTCAGTTCTCCACCTGTTGGCGGACACGGAGTGGTTTTATTTTTTGAATAAAAAATAAAATTGTATCAAATTGTCAGTTCGAGTGGTTTTATTTTTTGAATAAAAAATAAAATTGTATCGAGAACAGGCTGCGGAGTCAACAATCCGCTATGTTCTCGATACAATTTTAAAGTGAATACGATCGTATTCACTTTAAAATCACTCGAACTGACGCTAATACTTTTTAATATCTAAAATAACATTATATTTCCTATAAAATCATTCTCTGTTTACCAACAGACAGGGAACTGACGCTAGACTATTTATAAATATTGGTTATATCATAGAAATCGAACTGACGCTAGCATTTTATTCATTATAAAACCAATCGGACTAACGTTTACTGTTTTTTCAATATAAAAACAGTAAAAAATGGTATCATAAAAAAGTTGGTTCGTTTTTTTGGACAAGCAAAAAAATGAACAAAAGATTAAAAGAATTTTAGGGTAAAAATTTATTTAGGACGCTATTGTTTAATAACCAATAGAATTTTGAAATAAAGGATGACTAATTCATCTCTGCCATTTCCATTCCAAATTTTTCTTCAAGAACATTGTCATAATAATCAGCTTTCTGAAATAGTTCTTCAAAAATAATTTTACCAGTTTCTTCATTCAAATCTCCATCAAAAATAATAGTACCTAAAACAATGTTTTGTTGATTAACACTAAATGCTAAATTTTCTAAATTATGATTTTCTTTTAACATAAATTCATAGATGTCTCCAATATTCTGTTTAGGTAAAGTGCCTAATGTGGCGTCACAATAAATAAATTTGTTTTGGGTATTATAAGTTATTTTAATTAATGCGCTGCCTTGCTTAATATCCCAACTGCTTTTACCAACACGTGAAAGTTTAACGTCTTTATTTAATGCTGTAAGAATATTCTCAATAATTTGAGATACGCCTGTGGGTTGATACGGCAGTGGGTTTAATTCGTTTTCTGGAAATTTATTACCACATTGTGGACAATAATCATCTTCAACCTCAATTACCTTAACAATATTTGTACAAGAAGGACATTTTGCAGAAGTTTCTCCGTTAAAATCTTGATAACTTTCAATGACTTCAAGTAATTTAACAGATGGCAAAGCAAAACCTAAACTTTCTCCGTCTCTGTAAATAAAAGTATTAACACCAATAATTTCGCCTTTTTCATTAATAAGTGGTCCTCCACTGTTTCCTGGGTTTATGGCAGCATCCACTTGTAAATAATCAATGTTATTAAATTTTCGGTCTGATTTAGAAATAATACCTTGTGTAGCTGTAAACCTTAAACCAAGTGGGTGTCCAATGGCAATAATAGATTCTCCTGCACTAGGAAGTGAAGAAGCTAGTTTAACATCATTCCCATTGAATACCTCAGGGATTTTAACAAAAGCTAAATCATTTAAGGCATCTGTGTAAATAATGTTTGTTAAAGTTTTTTCAAATCCTTCTCCTCTAACCACCACTTCTTTGTTGCCTGCAACCACATGCCTGTTTGTAACAATTATATTTTTATCCTTAATTAAAAAACCACTTCCAGAACCTCCAGGTGTTAATATCTGTACAACAATATCTTTATAATTTTCTATAATATTTTTCATCTTTTTTTTTATTGTTTTCTATAATCTAAAATATCCATTTCTTTAAACAAAGAATTTCCAAAATCAATTACAGATGTAAATTTTAAATTATTGACGTTAATATTAAAAAAAGGAAAATCAGCTTTAGCATTTTTAACAATCAAATTAATATCCTTTTTGATATTTTTTTCATTTAAAACATTATTGTCAATATAATTTCTTTCAATGCCCATGTCATTGTAGTAATCTTGATTTAAAATTGTCATGTAAACATCTAACAATTGAGCGTCAGAATAGATTATGCCAAAGTTAAAAAACGAATAAGAAACAGCATATTCGTAAATTGATTTGGTTACAACATGAAAACCGTTATCGGTGTACCATTTAGCTTTGTTTATTTCTCCATAAATAAAATCCATTAACTGTTTATGATTTGCTGGTTTAGCCAATGCAAATGTTGATTTAACATTATAAAATCCTTCTGTAATTTTTTCTTTTGGTGAAGTAATTATTTTTTCAAATTCGGTAATTATTTTATTGTTTTTTTCTTGATTAGTTTCGTTTGTTTTAGCAAAAAACACACGTTGAATTTTCTCAAGTTTATCCATTAACTGACCTTGAGGAATTAATAAATAATCAATTTTATAAGATAAACTTAAAAGTAAAAATGAAATACCTCCGTTATCTTTTATTGGGTCATATCCCTTAATTTCTGTTAATGTTTCATTAATCCATTTGGTTAAAAATTTATATCTTACATCTATTGTTTGTTCTGACAGTTTAATAATGTGGTCTGTGTTAATTTCGTTAACCGCCGAAAATTCAGACACCAAAAGGTCGTCTTGTTGGTCTGCTTTAGTAGCTAATTCTTTTAGGGCAGCATACAATTTATTTGGTGAGGCGTCAATACTGTGAGACGAAAATTTTAAATAAACTACATTGTCCTTTAACGAAAAATGAGAATAAGTTAATGCAAAATTAATATTCATTAATTTTCTCATAACAGGCACACTAGGTTTTTCCATTAAAACTACACTTGCCTCTGCCGTAATTTTCTCATTATTTGCTTTACCTTTAATTACTTTAGATCCTTGTGTAAATTCAAATGCTATATCATTGCCATTATCGGTTAATTTGTAATTATTTTCAATATCATCACCACAATATTTAATAAACGCCTTAAAAGATTCTAAATATTTTTTTTCTTTAAAAAGTTGAATTGATTTATCCCAATATTCAAGTTGGTTTTTGGTTTTATTCATATCTGTATATCTACCAAAACTAGGTTTTCTGCCAATTGAATTTTTGTTGTTTTGTGTTTTATTACTTGAGTTTTGTTCAACAACAACTTCCTCATCTTTGTTTGAATCTGATGAGCCAAATAATTTTTTAAAAAAAGACATAATTGATTTTATTTATTACAAATATAATTAATATATCGATTAAAACTAATAAATTAAAGATAAGTTTTATATCGTTTTTAAAAACTCAATTACTGCTTGCCAATATTCTTTATGAGATTTTTTTTCCTTCCACAACGCCTTTGACCCATGATTACCTTTTAAAGTTGGGAGAAAAAATTGTTTTTGGCTTGAAACATTATCATAAATAGGTTGCCAGTTGCTTTGTTCGTTTTTGGCTGAGGTTATAAAAACAGGACATTTTACACTTTTAGCAAAAAACTTAATAGGCTTTTTATCAATTTTAAAATATTCACCTGGCGAAAAAGCAAGTAAACCATTAATATGATTAGGAAATTTTTGAGCCAAATAAAAAACTAAACTAGCCGAATAAGAACTGCCCCAAATAATTATTTTTGATGCTTTCAATTTATTTTTTACATGGTTATAAGCTCCAATTACATCAGGTATTGCATTAACATATTTTGTAGGTTTATTTTGTTTAACAGCTTCTACATGTGTTAAATTTTCCACACCATTAACTTCTCTACCCGAACGCTGGTCAACCGCAATGCAATTGTAACCTAAAGTGTTTAGTTTTGGTGCAATTTCAATATACTCTCCTCTACTAAAACCTGCTTGGTGAAATAAAATAATATAAGGTGCTGACTGAGATTCAGTAAGATATAAATCGGCGGTAACTGTTAAGCCATCATTAGCTTTAAAATTAATAGTTTTAGAGGCTGAAGCTAAACCGAATCTACTAAAACTTACAATAAAAACTGCTATAAATAAAATTTTCATAATTGTAAATATAATAATTTTTTGATTCAAAATTAGTATTTTCATTACGCCAAACTGCAAAAATGTCATTAAAATTACATATATTTAAACAGTAAAAATAAATTTTAATGAAAACACTATACCTTTTACTTTCTTTAACATTTTTAGGAATTGAACAAGACCAACAAATCATTCATCAAATTATGTCTTCAAACAGTATTTCAATTAGTATTGAATGCTTAGACCTAGGCTACGTAAAAAATAAACAAATCTACTATATTGATGTGGCATCAAACCAAGTGTATGTTACTCATAGGGCTATGAATAAAACAGAGCAAGATAATACACTAAACAGTACTCAAGTTAAACCAAAAGTATTAACCGAACTAACCAATTATTTTACAAATTTAAAAACCTTTGAACTTACTCAAAAAATAGAACACGACAGTGTTTTTAACAGCAAAACCATACATCAATTCATTTCACTTCAATCCCTCTCCGATACCTTAATGATTTCGGATGTTAAAGATGAAGGTTTTTCTAAAATTCATCAAATTATACTCAACAATAAGTAATCTTTGGGCGTTCGGGCGGGCTATCCACTATATCTTTTGTCCTACCCAAAAAAAAGTTTTGGGGTAGGGCAAAAGGATGTCGTTTCTATCCCTAACGCAATAAATTTTTAGTTCAAACTCCCTCAA
>CAYQRJ010000012.1:4999-12230 GCA_964419855.1 uncultured Crocinitomix sp. | reverse complement strand
TTTCCAAAACTATAAGATAAATTAAACATTAATCGTCTTGATTGCCATTTCCAAAAACTGTATAATGCAAAATCTTGATTATCGTTAACTTCAAGAGCAAACCTACGTGTATTAAATACATCTTGCAAGCTTAATGATAAAGATAATTTCTTTTTAAGTAACGTTTTTTTAACTGCAATATTAGTAGAATACATTGCCAATGTTTTACCCTGTGGCAAAATAAATGGCGACATAAAATAAGCTGTGTTTTGAATTGACCAATTATTTTTTAAACTAAAAGTTTGATTAAAAAATGCCGAATAGCTAATTCCTGAATTATTTAACTCAGCATCATTTGAGTTTAAAAAGTTTTGTGAGATGTTACCCGAAATCATCATACGCCACCACTTATAAGGTTTATAAATAAAAACCATTTCTAATCCTATAAAATGTCCTTCATCTAAGTTTTGCCAAGAGGTTACCGCTACTCCAGATGAATCAACAGTTTTAACTCTTTTAATTAAATTAGTCATGTATCTGTAATAAACAGATGAAGTAACGGTTAATTTTTTTGAATAAGACATATATCCCAACTCTACACTATTAATAAACTCAGGGTTCAGATAAGGGTTACCACGTCTTAAATTTAAAGGATCGGTGTATTTTGGAAAAGGATTAATTGAATGTCTATGAGGTCTGTTTACACGCCTAGAATAACTTAAACTTAATTCTTTACCTCTGCCTAAAGGTTTTTTAATGTGGGCAGATGGATATAGCGCAAAATAATCATTTTTATACTTAATAGAATCACCATCAACAAAAGCATCAATTAGTGCTTGTTCGGCTCTTAGTCCAACCTGAAATTTATATTTTTCTAAATTGATGCCATAAATAAAATAAGCGGCGTGTACTTGCTCATTATAATTAAATGAATTGGTTAAACTATCATCTGTTTCAAACAGTTGATTATCATAGTTAAAGGTTTGTTGATTAAATTTGCTATTACTTAACCTTAATGTACTTTTTAATCCTGTTTCAATTTTACCTTTTTTGGTGGGGTAATAAAAATCAACCCTTGCATTAGCAGTTGTGTAAGTTTCAGGCGATTCATTTTTTTGTTTTTGAGCGCCTTCAACAGTTACTAACCCGTTTAAATCTAAAGAATCATTAACATAATTTCCAGCTTTATAATAATCGCCTTGCGAATAGTTGGCATCAAAAGATAAAAGTTCATCTTTTTTGTTGAATTTTTTTTCGTAGTAGAGGTTGCCATCAATTCCTTTTCTGTTAGATGGGTTACTACTTATTCTTCTCCAAGTATCATTTAACATTGTAGAATCATAAGATAAATACTTCATATTACCCGTTCTGTTGTTGTCTGACACATTACCCGAAACTGAAAAACCAAGTGTGTTTTTTGGATTAAGATATACATCTGTTCCAAATTTAACCATATTTGATTGCCTCAAATGAGTACCTTCTCTATCTTGAATTAATTTATTGTAGTTAGGTAGCCATGTTTCGCGTTCTTGATAAAAATTACGATAACCATAATAATAGTTAGTAGAATAACTGCCGTACATATTAAATTTTTCATTTCTGTAAGCTAAATTTACAGCACCATTATAAGCAATTGGCTTACCAAAACTAACTTCTACACCAGTTCCAATACCAGCATCCACACTTCCGTTAAATCCTCTTAATTTATTTTTTTTCAAAACAATATTAATTATCCCCGACATACCATCTGGGTCGTACTTGGCAGAAGGGTTAGTAATAATTTCAATTTTTTCTATTGAACTCGCAGGAATACTTGTTAGCACCCCTTGTCGTCCACCACCTGATAAAGATGAAGGGCGACCATCAATTAAAATAGTAACATTGGCGCTACCCCTTAAACTTACATTACCATCTACATCAACAGTAATGGAAGGTACATTTTGTAAAGCATCTAAAGCTGTTCCTCCTTTAGTGGTAATTTGCTTGTCAACATTAAAAACTTTTTTATCGATAGAGGTTTCAATTTCGGCTTGTTCGGCAGTTACAACTACTTCATTTAATAAATCAATATCTTCTTGCATTTGTATTGCACCAGCATCAACTTGAGGTAAATATGATGAAAATTCTACTGAATCTATAAACACAGGTTTAAAACCAAATGAGGTAATTTTTGCCAAGTAAACTCCAGTTGGAATGTTAGTAATTTTAAAACCTCCTGTTTCATTGCTTAATCCACCTGAAACTACTGAGCTGTCTTTTGAATTAAGAATAACAATTTTTGTGTAAGGAATAGGTTTGTTGGTCTGGGCATGAACTATTTTACCATAGTAAACCCCAATTTTTGGTTGAGGGCGTCCATGTTGAGCATTTGAAAACAGAGCAACTGAAAAAAATAAAGTGGTTAATAAAAATTTCATGTTGCAAATGTATTTATAAATTCTTAGTTTTAATTTGATTTTTTAAACGAATACATAAACGGTAAAGCTAAATCCGTTAAAAAGTTGTAAATTAGCATAAAATTTTATTTAAGTTGTTAAAACTCTTTTTAATATCGCCTTTTTTAGTTTGGTTTGGAAATGCTTTTTCGCAAACAATTATTTGGTCTGAGGATTTTGACGGAAATGGAGGGGCAGGTAGCAATTGGGGAGTATTAAATCAAGATATTGGAGCGCAAGGTGGTTTTGCTAATCAATGGTATGTATCCTGTAGAGAAAATGGAGAAGGAGCTGGAAATTGTGGTTGCGATTGTAATACTGGTTGTGGAACAAACAATAATTCTTTACATTTAGGCTCTACAACTGCTGGAGATATTGGAGCTGCTTATGATGCTGGAGGACTTTGTGGATTTGGATTATGCACCAACACCGATAGAAGAACGCAATCTACCAATATTAATACAGTTGGTCAATCTAACCTTACTTTAAACATTGAATATATGGAGAACGGTCAAGGTGTATCAGACAATGGTTTTATTGAATATAGTACTAACGGAGGGACATCATGGACTACCTTAACTGACCCTGCCAAAACAACAATTTGTGGAAGTGGACAAGGTCAATGGACTGCATTTTCTTTTGCTTTACCAGTAGTTTGTGAAAACATTCCAAATTTACGCATTGCGTTTAGATGGCAAAATAATGATGATGGTTTGGGTACGGACCCCTCTTTTGGAATTGATAATATTACCATTACAAAACCCATTGCTTTACCAGTGCAATTAATTAATTTTAAAGCTATTGAATTTGAAAATTACATACAAGTTAATTGGCAAACATTATCTGAAAACAATAACGATTATTTTACTTTGCAACGCAGTTTAAATGGTAGAGAATGGGTAGATATTACTGTAATTAAAGGTCAAGGGTTTTCATCTTCTGCATCTAATTATGGATTTAATGATTTTGATTTTTACCCAACAACTTATTACCGCTTAAAACAAACTGATTTTAATGGGGATTTTTCTTTTTCAAACGTGATATCAGTTACAAAAAATATTCAAACAATTCTCAAAATTTATCCAAACCCTACCAATGGAATAGTCAATATATATTCAACCCAATCAAAAATTTTAAAGGTTGAACTTTATAGCCAAACAGGTCAGTTATTATTAAATCAATTGGTTAATACCACAAAATTTTCTACAAATATATCGGAGTTTAATAAAGGAGTTTATATTCTTAAAGTAATTACCCAAAACGGTAAAGTGGTCTATAAAAAAATTGTTTTAGCTAATTAAATGATACTGAATCAACAACGGTATTTAATGCACCAAAAATTCCAAACCCACCTGTAATGTTATTGTAAATTCTAACAGGCTCGGCAAAAGGATTGCCATAATTCCACTGAGCTATTTTTGTACTTAAAACATATTTGTAATAATCCTCATTATAGGTTTTAAAATAGAGTTTAATTTTTGTGTAATAAGTGGTATCCGTTACTTCAATTCCGTTATTATATAAATAATATTCGCTATAGCAATTAAAATTATAATTTTGCCCATTAAATCCTTTATCTGACATTAAAATTAAATCAGAACAAACGCCACTTTCTAACTCTTCAGTAGGAAACTCTATGTTTAAATCTGATGAACAAAAATAAGTTTGAGGATAAGGTGGGTGATACTCATAACCAGGATAGGACGGAGGAGCTTCTAATCTGTTAGTGTCTATTCTTTCCATAGCAATACCATAATAATTTCCCTCATTAGGGGCGTCTTTAAAATTGATGTCAATATTAGCTTTTACATTATCGGGCAACAACAACATTTCAACATTAAAACTATTTATAATGGCTGGGTTTGGCACTATGGTAGTAGCAGATAAATCATCAAATTTAGTGTTGCTAACCTCTATCTTATAGCTATGCCCTTTTATAACTGTGTAAGGTAAAATATATTTCCCGTCAAATATTTCGGTAAATGTTCCAACATTAACACCGTTATCATATAAAATAATAGTAGCATTTTTAATGGGCGGAAAAATACCTTTATCGTAAAGCATATCTCTACTCTCTGATAATTCAGCTATTACGGTGTCTAAATAAGGGTTAAGTAAGCAGTTTAATACTGCTTTTGGTGCATAATCATCTTGATTTACCTTTACTTCTTTTTCGCAAGCAATAATAAATATTGTTATCAATGGGATGAGGTATAATTTTATTTTTTTCATTTTATTAAAATTTGAATGAATAACTAATAGATGGAATAACTGGAAATAAACTAATTTGTTTAAGGACTTTAGTAGGGTTGGGCGAAAAATCATTTTTTAAATAACCATATTGCAAATAAAAAGGATTTTGTCTATTATAGGCATTGTACAAACCATAACTCCAAGTGGCTTCACCCCATTTCTTTTTTTTATGAATGTTAACACCAATATCTAAGCGGTGATAAGCGGGCATACGGTAATCATTCTTTTTTTCGTAATATTGAACAGTCCCTCCATATCCATAATAGTAACCGTATCCGTTATTTGATGTAGTAGGGTCAATAAATTGTTGATATTGTTGAATAGGTAATGTAATGGCGTTTCCTGTTCCGTAAACCCAAACCAGTCCTAAATCAATGTGATCATTAATCTCGTAGGTTAAAGCTAAACTAATGTCGTGGCGTCTATCATATTTATAATGATAAGGTTCTCCAAAATTAATATTATCAAACTGACGCCAGGTCCAAGATAGAGTGTAGCCCAACCAGCCTGTAATTTTACCTAATTTTTTCTCAAATAATAATTCACCGCCATAGCTCCAACCTTTACCTACTTCAATAATTTTTTGCCAATCTTTACCAGTAGATAAAAAACTAGCTCCTTCTTTATAAGCAATTATATTTTTCATAGTTTTATAATATCCTTCTACACTAATGTTATAACCTTTTCCTAAATCTCTAGTATATCCAACAGCTACTTGATGTCCGAATTGAGGCGGAGTTTTATCAGTGGCTGGCACCCAAAAATCGGTAGGTAAGCCAATTGATGTGTTAGAAAGTAAGTGTAAGTATTGGGTCATGGCACTATAAGATAATTTGATAGATGAATTTTCGTCTAAAATATAATTCCCAGCAATACGTGGTTGCAAACTTGCTCTGTATTTACTATTGACCAATAAGTTTGAAAAATGAACGCCATAATTAACACTTAATCGTTTCGAAATCATAAAATTGTCTTCAAAATAACCGTAAAATTCGTGAGAATAAGTTTTGGTAGAACCAAATGTAGAATCTTGTTTAGTGTTGCCCTCTTGATAAACAGTAGTAGCAATTCCGGGCGAAAACGTGTGGTAAGTTTCTCCAATTCCAAAAATAATTTTGTGCTTAGGGTTAGGGTAGTAATAGTAGTCTAATTTTCCACCCCAATCTTGAATACCTGATAAATATTCAAATGAATTAAAAACTGTTGGATTTTTTTCTTTCCCTTCATAATACTCTTTATCTTTAAAACCAGTTAAAAACTTATATTGGCTATAATGTAAAGTAGCATTTGAGATTAATTTGGGACCATATTGATGATTCCATCTTAAAGCAAAAATCTGATTTCCCCATTGCATACCAGCATCAGAATTAGAATACCTGTATTTTGTAGAATCATAATCATAATATTTAAACTCATCATTAATATAAAACTTATCTTTACCAGTATAAGCACTAAAATATAAATGATTTTTTTTATTAATGGTGTGATTTATTTTTCCGTTAACATCATAAAAAAAGTAACCTGCTTTGGTTTTATAATTGGATGATTGTTTGTTAATTTGATTAAATAAAGGTCTGGCTAAAATATCAATATATGTTCTTCTGGCAGATATCATAAAAGAGGTTTTTCCTTTTAAAATTGGTCCAGACAACATAAATTTGGACGAGATGATTCCAATACTCCCTTCTCCATGATATTCATTCATATTTCCTTCATTCATTCTGATATCTACAACAGATGAAAGTCGCCCACCATAATGAGCGGGAAATCCACCTTTAATAATTTTTACAGAGTTAATGGCATCTGCATTAAACACACTAAAAAATCCAAATAAATGATTAGCGTTATAAATAGGTACACCGTCTAACAAAATTAAATTTTGGTCTGGTCCACCACCTCTCACATAAAGTCCACTTGCTCCTTCACTTCCAGATTGAATACCGGGCATTAATTGAGCAGTTTTAATAATATCAATCTCACCCAATAAAACGGGTAAACTTTTTACTTTATTCATTGATAGGTTAATGGTACTCATTTCTGTAGTTTCGTGCTTTTTTGCTTCACCCGTAACTGTTACTTCATTTAATAATTTACCCTCAACTAATTTGATGTTTAACTCAATGTTTTTGTTTAATTCAATTCCTTTTTTTTGTGGAGAAAAGCCAATGTAACTAAAAGCAATTTCGTGATAACCTTTGGGCAGAGTTAAGCTATAAAAACCGTAAATGTTTGTAATGATGCCAACTTTTAAAGAATCATTATACACCCTTGCTCCAATAATGGCTTCTCCTGTTTCAGAATTAGTAACATAACCACTAATAGTATATTTTTCTTGACCATAATTAACAAATGAAAAAGAAACAATTGTTAATGTTAAAAGGAATTTTAAGACAGACATAGATTTTTTTTTTGACAAACGGACTAAAAAAAATAATATTGTTTTGAAGTCAATTAATCTTTAAAAATTTAACATTTTCATCTATTATGTCAAGATTAATAGAGATTAAAATGCATCAAAAAAGTCATTTCGAGTGATTCCGAGAGGAACGAATCGGAATTGTATC
>CAYQRJ010000012.1:0-4899 GCA_964419855.1 uncultured Crocinitomix sp. | reverse complement strand
TGCATCAAAAAAGTCATTTCGAGTGATTCCGAGAGGAACGAATCGGAATTGTATCGAGAACAAGCCACGGAGTCATCAATTCGCTATGTTCTCGATACAATTTTAAAGTAAATACTAGCGTATTCACTTTAAAACCACTCGAACTGACGCTAACATTTTCATACTTGATTATAACACAATATTTATTTTAAAAACACTCGAACTCACGCTAACATTTTCATACTTGATTATAATACAATATTCACTTTAAAACTACTCGAACTGACGCTAACATTTTCATACTTGATTATAACACAATATTTATTTTAAAAACACTCGAACTCACGCTAACATTTTGATACTTGAAAATAATTCAATATTCACTGGAATAACGATTAATTCATTTTTTCATAATCTTTTCATTGGGCTAACAAATTTATTACTTACCTTTGCAACAGTTCATTAAAATAACTTATACAGAAAGGTGGAGGGAACGGCCCTACGAAACCTTGGCAACCCTTAAACAATAAGAAGGTGCCAATTCCATCCGTTAAAACAAGACGGGAATATAAGCGTAATTAATTTTTCTCTTTTTATTTCCTGTTGGTGTGTAAGTTTTTTGTAAAGGACTTAATAATTAAATGATGCACAAAATTAATGACATATTAAAAAATAGAATCCTCATTTTAGATGGTGCTATGGGAACAATGATTCAACGTTATACCTTAACGGAGGATGATTTTAGAAAAGGTTGGTTTGAAAACCACCACTCTCCTTTAAAAGGGAATAATGATTTATTATCTTTAACCAGACCAGAGATTATTAAGGCCATTCATAAAGAATATTTAGATGCAGGAGCAGACATCATAGAAACTAATACATTTAGTGGTACATCCATTGCTCAAGCCGATTATAATCTTGAAAAATATGCCTATGACATTAATTATCATTCGGCAAAAATTGCGAAAGAGGTAGCTGAAGAAGTAACACAACAAACTCCTAACAAACCCCGATTTGTTGCAGGGTCAATTGGACCAACTAACAGAACGTTATCCATATCGCCTGATGTTAACGATCCAGGGTTTAGAAACATTGAATTTGATGAGTTAGTTCAAGCTTATGAAGAGCAAGTAAGGGGATTAATTGATGGTGGGGTTGATTTACTTTTGGTTGAAACAGTTTTTGACACACTTAATGCTAAAGCAGCTTTGTTTGCTATTGAAAATGTAGCACAAGAAAAAGGAGTTAAACTTCCAATTATGGTGTCGGGTACAATAACTGACGCTAGTGGTAGGACTCTGTCAGGTCAAACAACAGAAGCCTTTTTAATATCAATGGAACACGCCAATTTACTTAGTATTGGTTTAAATTGTGCCCTTGGTGCTGAAGCTATGCGTCCTTATGTAAAAACATTAAAACAAAAAGCGCCTTTTTATGTGAGTGCTCACCCAAACGCAGGTTTGCCAAACGAAATGGGCGAATATGATGAAACCCCCGAAATTATGGGCAAGCAAATAAAACAATTTTTAGATGAAAATATAGTTAACATCATTGGTGGTTGTTGCGGCACAACTCCCGAACATATTAAATATATTGCAAAATTAGTAGAGGAAATAAATAATAAAAAATAAATTATGTCACCAAAATTATATAACGAAATAGACAAAAGCATTTTAAAGGCAATTCCAAACCCTTCAAAAGAAGCTTATGAAATTAAAATTAAAATTCCTGAGTTTACATTTTTAGGAGTAAAAGAACAACCTGATTTTGCTACGGTGTTTTTAACCATGTATCCAGGTAAAAAAATTATTGAGTTAAAATCTTTAAAACAATACTCATTTCACTTACGCGATATTGTTGTGTCTTACGAAAGGTTAATCAATATTTTTTACGATCATTTAATGGAAGTGTATGAGCCTGAAAGATTACGAATATCAATGATTTGTAACCCAAGGGGTGGAATTAGTGCAAAATTAGCCATTGATTCTGATTGGGCAGTGCGTGGAGGAAAGGAAAATTTTAAAGATTGGACTGGAAATGCAGGAAATGATGATTGGAGTGTATTAATGTAACAACTCTCTTTATTACTTAATAAACTAAATAATTATACCTATAATTATCAAGAACTAAACATGAGCATACATCCAAACTATAAAGGAAAATACAAAAATAAATGGACTGATTTACCTCCTCTAAAATTGAGTGGGCTAGAACCATTAATTGTTGATGAAAATTCTAATTTTATTAATGTTGGTGAACGAACCAATGTGGCTGGTTCTCGTAAATTTTTAAGATTAATTAAAGATGGTTTGTTTGATGAAGCTCTTTCAGTGGCTCGTCAGCAAGTTGAAAACGGTGCGCAAATCATTGACATTAATATGGATGATGGTTTAATTGACGGTAAAGAAGCCATGGTTAATTTTTTAAAGTTAATCGCTTCCGAGCCAGATATTTCTCGTGTACCCATTATGATTGACTCATCTAAATGGGAAATTATAGAGGCAGGTTTGCAATGTGTTCAAGGTAAATCGGTGGTTAATTCCATTAGTTTAAAAGAAGGGGAGGAAGTATTTATTCATCACGCTAAAAAGATTAAACAATACGGAGCAGCTACCATTGTAATGGCTTTTGATGAGGAAGGGCAAGCAGATTCCTACGAAAAACGCATTCAAATGTGCGAGCGGTCTTATCGCATTTTAGTTGATAAAGTTGGGTTTCCGCCTCAAGACATCATTTTTGACCCCAATATTTTTCCAGTAGCCACTGGAATGGAAGAACACCGCCGAAACGCCATAGATTTTTTTATGGCAACCCGTTGGATTAGAGAAAATTTACCTGGGGCTCATGTGAGTGGTGGGGTAAGTAATGTGTCTTTCTCGTTTAGAGGAAATAATGTGGTAAGAGAAGCCATGCACTCTGCTTTTTTATATCATGCTATTAATGAGGGTATGGATATGGGAATTGTTAATCCTGCTATGCTTGAGGTGTATGATGATATCCCCAAAGATTTACTCGAATATGTAGAAGATGTATTATTGGATAGACGTGATGATGCTACCGAAAGATTGTTAGATTTTGCAGAATCGGTTAAAGGAACGGCGAAAGAAAAAAAAGTAAACCTTGAATGGCGCAGTTGGGATTTGCAAAAAAGAATTACCCACAGTTTAGTAAAAGGAATTACAGATTTTATTGATGAAGATATTGAATTAGCCAGACAACAACATGACAAACCCATTCAGGTTATTGAAGGACCTTTAATGGTAGGGATGAATGTAGTAGGGGAGCTGTTTGGAGCAGGAAAAATGTTTTTACCTCAAGTGGTTAAATCGGCAAGGGTAATGAAAAAAGCAGTGGCTTATTTATTGCCTTTTATTGAAGCCGATAAATCGGGGAGTAGTAGTGCAGGAAAGGTATTAATGGCAACTGTAAAAGGTGATGTACATGACATTGGAAAAAACATTGTAAGTGTTGTTTTAGGTTGTAATAATTACGAAATAATTGACCTTGGAGTAATGGTGCCAGCAGAAAAAATATTAGCAGAGGCTAAAAAACATAACGTTGATGTGATTGGGTTAAGTGGTTTAATTACCCCATCTTTAGATGAAATGGTTAATGTGGCAGAGGAAATGGAAAAACAAGGGTTTGATATTCCGTTAATGATTGGAGGTGCTACAACCTCAAAAGTCCACACCGCAGTTAAAATTGATGAGAAATACCAAAAAGGACAAACAGTACATGTTTTAGATGCTTCAAAATCGGTAACAGTAGTAGGTGAATTACTTAGCGAAAATAAACTAAACTTTGTAGGCGAAATTAAAGCCGATTATCAAAAAGTAAGAGAGAATTACGCTAAGAAAAAAGGAGTTAAAAGATATTTATCTATTAATGAGGCGCGCAGTAATAAATATAAAATTGATTGGGATAATGAACCACCTGTAAAACCAAAATTTGTAGGCGTTAAACATTTTACAGATTTTGACCTAAAAGAGTTAATAGACTACATTGATTGGACGCCATTTTTTTATACTTGGGAAATGCGTAAAAAATATCCCGACATTTTAACAGATGAAAAATATGGAAAAGAAGCCTCCAAATTATTTAATGATGCCCAACAAATGTTAAAGCAAATCATTGATGAAAAGTGGCTAACTGCAAAAGCATCTGTAGGTATTTGGGCTGCCAATACAGTGGATGATGATACCATTGAAATTTATACTGAGGATACCCGTCAAAAGATTTTGCACAAACAATTTGCTTTAAGGCAACAACTCAAAAAAGCCACAGGAGCAGATAATATGTCGGTGGCAGATTTTATAGCTCCAAAACAAAGTGGTATAAAAGATTATGTAGGTGGTTTTGTTGTAACAACAGGTTTGGGTATAGATAAAAAAATAGCTGAATTTGAAGCCGATCATAACGATTATAAATCAATTTTGTTAAAAGCATTAGCTGATAGATTGGCAGAAGCATTTGCCGAAAAGCTACACGAAATAGTTAGACAGGACTTATGGGGTTACGAAAAACAGCCTTTAAGTAAGCAAGATTTAATTAAAGAACAATATGTAGGCATTAGACCAGCACCCGGCTACCCTGCCAACCCTGATCATACCGAAAAAATAGGTTTATTTGAGATTTTAGACGCCACCAATCAAACAGGTGTAACTTTAACTGATAGTTTAGCAATGTTTCCAACAGCAAGTGTTAGTGGATGGTATTTTGCTCACCCAAAAGCTAAATATTTTGGGGTAGGTAAAATAAAAGAGGATCAATTAAAAGATGTTGCCGCAAAAAAAGGAATGGATTTAGACGTTTACAGAAAATGGTTGAGTGCTAATTTGGAGGATTAAAAAATCACAACTCAAAAAAGTTATTGTTATGCTTTTCATAGTTGTTAAAATTTTAAACCTAAAGAGATGTCAA